>CALCJH010000086.1 GCA_937967775.1 uncultured bacterium
GCAGCTTTGCCTTTCTCGCTCACTGTGGATTGTCAATGACAGTGTTCCAGCACCCGTCACTGTTGCGGGCTGGCACGAATACCGGTTTTGCGGCGGTCAAAGGAAAGGCCCGCGTCCAGCGGACGCGGGCTCCGAGCTGACTGTCCAGATACGGAGGGGAGCTTAAAGAACTGTTATGTCTTCTGGGCCCCGAGGCCTGAGCACGGGGCGGATCTTTCCATCACCGTCCACAACGTGGCCCGAGACTCCCGTCACGATGACCGCACTGCCCGGCTCTGGCAGGCTGAACGGTGTTGCCAGGCGTTCGAGCGACAGGCGCACTCCGGCCGGCATCCCTCCCAGCGGAGCAGAACCGTCATCGAGGTATACAATACCATCGTGCTCCCGCAGCATACCGGCGACGCGCACCAGAAGCCCCACGTTGCTGACCCCGACACCACCTTCTGCCCCGGGGGTGTAGCGGCCCGCAGACGCTGCGGCGAGAGTTCTTACTGTCATCCCGAGAGGACGAGGGGGCACTCCGGGTTGTGTCTCGACCGAGTCCGCCACGACCACGCGCTCGCCGTCCACGGTGGCCAGCTTCCCCCGCACCCTGACCACGTCACCTTCAGCTACCGGGGTATTCGACTGAATGAAGACACCGGCAGAACGGCCCGATGTCTGAGCATAGAAACCTGTGGCGAACGCCTGTCCTGTGGATACGACCAGATCCCGCACCTCCACGCCTGCATACCCGTTCGCAGGGCTTTCCGCAGGTGTGTCGGGAAGGTTGCGGAGCAGCGGCAGATCCACCAGAGCATAATCCGATCCGGCCACAAAGATGGTGTAGAACTCCGCGGAAGGCGCAACCTGGACACCACCCTTTGCGATCGCGTTCTTGAGGTAGGAGCGCAGGATGTAGGTCCCGGGATTGCGGGCGGCCGCCTGGAAGTGAACGTGGGGAGAGGTGGAGGTCAGATTGACGAATCCCGGCCGGCTATCTCCGAATGCACTTCCTATTGTGAGGCCGGCAGTGCAGCTTACCTGCTGCCAGGTCACACTCTCAAGCAGATATGGCCCACCACCCGGCTGGCGTGCGAAGTCCACGCCGATATCCCGGATCCACAGGTTAAGCGGCGGGCCGGTCGGCAGCATCATCCGGGGACACTCATAGGCGGCCGGACTCATTACCGTTGCTTGTCCAGCATCAAACCCGAATATCAGGTCGTTCTCGTGCGCGCTGACCGCTGATGTGATCAGGACGGCCACAGCTGCGAGCAAACCCGTGACTCTGTAAACGCTCACCATCTCCCGGGACCCTTTCCTTTAAGACATTCGGCCTGCGGTGGCTTGCCGAAATCTTTGTGCCACACGGGGCGCGAACCAGTATCAATTATACGATGGCGACTCCTCATATCGAACCTGTGCAAAATGCCAGCCTGAGCGGGGGATATCTGCTCCATTTCCTCTGGCGGGGAGCCCGGCCGGTATGCTACACTCACAAATGACAGATGTATGACCGGTCTGTATTTACAGCGTGGCCGCGGCGCTGCTGATTGAAGGAAGGATGCCGGGCCGTGTCTAACATCAAGATGCAAGACGCCGCACAACGCGGCGCTGGTCGCAACTCCTGACCCGCCATGCCGCACCGCTCCCCCACGGCGGCCAGCGGGTTTCAAGGTGGGAAGTCACAAAAGAGCCGGGCGGCACCCCAGAGTTGTAGTCCTCGCTCGGACCTGCAGCTGCCAGCCCGGCCGGGAGAGAAAGGAACGAGAAGCAGTGGAGTCGCTACGTGTTGTCATCGCTGAGGAGGACGTCAGCGTCTCGCAGGGCATCGCGGCGGCGCTCGCCGCCGAGGGTCACCAGGTGATCGGTACGGTATCCGACGGCGATTCCGCCGTGGCGGAAGCCCTTGAGAAACATCCCGACGTCGTGCTGGTGGATATCAGACTCCCAGGCCCGGATGGAGTGGAGGCTATCCGCCGGATCACATCCGAACACCCTTTGCCAGTGATCGCACTGACAGATGGATCCGCGCCGGAGGCGCTGGAACAGGCAGCCGAAGCCGGCGCTATGGCCTACGTCCACAAGCCCGGGACTCGAGAGGATCTGTGCGCGGCCCTCGCCATCTCCGTCCGTCGTTTCCGGGATGTCGCGGCGCTGAGCGCGGAGGTGCAGAACCTGAAGGACACTCTGGAGACGCGCAAGTTCGCGGAGCAGGCCAAAGGAATCATTATGCAACGCCTGCAGATGACCGAGGCGGAAGCTTACGCGCATCTCAGGGAGAAGTGCAGAAACCAGCAGAAGACCATGCGGCAGGCCGCGATCGAGATCATCGAGGCCGAGCATCAGTTCCTGGAGGTGCTCTCCAAGGATCCCCCGAGTAAGCTACGCGCGCGCCAGCTGCAGGAGCACCCCTGACACCCAGGCAAGAGGAATAATAGGAGCTCACATAGAAGACGTCCTCCAGATGGTGGAGGTTGCATTTCACGCCTGCGCGGTCTGTCCGGGCGGGCGTTTTTCTGCCGTGCGCGCAAGGAGAG
>CALCJH010000087.1 GCA_937967775.1 uncultured bacterium
CACCTTCGTCTGGCTGGTGGAAGCGTGGGTGGTGCCGGACTCGAACTATTCTCACGGGTTCTGGGTGCCGCTTGTGATCGCGTATTTTCTGTGGGAGAAGCGAGCTTCCCTTACGGCCGTCCCGAAGAAAGGATCGCGGCGAGGTCTGCGCTGGATAGCGCTGGCGCTGGGGATGCATCTGGCCGGGCTGATTCTGGACGTGCACTTCCTGTCCGGGATCTCGCTGTTGCCGATGGTCTGGGGTCTTGCCCTTTGGTACTTCGGCCCGCACGTCCTGAGCCTGATCTTCTGGCCTTCGATGTTCCTGCTCTTCATGATCCCGCTGCCGTTCGTCTCCACCTGGCTCACCATCCGGTTGCAGCTCATCTCGGCGATTGCGGCCACAGGCATTCTTCAGCCGTTCTTTTACGACGTCAGCCGGGTGGGGACGATGGTTGCGCTTCCGAGCTTCACGCTGTTTGTGGAAGCTCCGTGCAGCGGCCTGAACACGTTGTTCAGCCTCATCTTTGTGGGCAGCGTGGTGGCTTACCTGGCCAGGGGAGTATGGTGGCGCAAACTGGTTCTGCTGTTGACGGCTCCGCTCATCGCGGTTGTGGCCAACATCTTCCGCATAATCCTAATCGCGCTGTTGGGCGAATTCTACGGGGAAGAGGTTGCCATGGGGGTGTTTCACAAGGGATCCGGCGTGATTATGTACTCCATCGGTCTTGTGCTGTTCCTGCTGGAGGCGTGGCTGCTTCGCATCCGCCTGGCGCCGGGAGAAGAGAGGACGTGAGATGAGCTTGATCAGGAAACACGGTGTTGTTCTGGGTGGAGCCTTCTTCGTGCTCGCTGCCGGCTGGTTGTTCGTACAGCCGGAGCCGAAGCTGCAGAACAAGTTGGATCTGAGCGTCATCCCGATGGAATACGCGGGATACTACGGGCGCGACATTGACATTACGGACGTGCCCATCGAAGAGCAACTCGCCCCGCAGGCCATTCTCTTCCGGGACTACGAAAAGGGAGGCGACAGGCCTATCACCCTGTGCCTGGTCTACAACTATGCCCGGCGGTCCCGCAGCTTTCATGACCCGCATGTGTGTTATCCCGCTCAGGGATTCAAGCTCCGACAGTTGCCGTCCCGGGTGATCAATGTCGGCGGAATGGATGTCACCGCTCACGTTATGATTGCGGAGAAGAATCACCAGGAGTCCATGATTGTCTACTGGTATATGTCCGGAGACAAACCGCTGGAGGAGCGCGGCGGACGGGAAGGGTTTCTGAAGGCGGCGGTGATGAGCAGGCTGCGCCGGGATCTGGGCGTCTCCAATATGGTGCGAGTCTCCACCCCCATCCTCTACGGGGAAGAGACGGCATTTGAGCAGCTTCACTCGTTTCTGAAAGCCTATTTCCCGCACATCCGGAAGGTTCGTGCGGATGTGGCGCAGGAGCCGATGCCCGCCCGGCGGCTTTGGACCAGCGGCCTCGCGGGCAAGGCGGGCGTGATGCTGATGCTGATCTTGCCGCTGGCTCTGGTGGCGGTTTCCCTGGCGAAACCGAAGGAGTCAGGCTCCGGCTAGCCTTGCGGAACCCCTGTAGCGCAGCCGCTCGTATGGAATAACGTGCGCGGGACTCTGCATCCGCATCTGCCGCAAACAGTAACATCCTTGTGGCGGGTATGGCATAACAGAGGCGTGGGATGCGCTAACCGCGCTTCCCGGCGGAGGCCGGGTCCTACACGGAGGGTAAAGTGTTCGCCTGTCTCAAGCTCCCTGTAATCATCACCGTTGTTGTGGCCGTCACGCTGGCGGCCGGCCTTGCACCTGCGGGAGCAGCGCCCCTGCTGAAGCCCGGTGACACTGTTGCGCTGGTTGTTAAGGGCGAGGAGGATATCAGCCGCTTCTACATTCTGGACGACGAAGGACGGATGGACTTCGGAGAGATGGGGCAGTTGAAGGTCGCCGGTCTCTCCGTGGAGCAGGCCAGGCAGGCGGTCATCACTTTCCTGAGCCGCTACATCCGTCAGCCGGATGTGCAGTTCACACTCGCAAAGCCCAAGGGATACCGTATCACCATCACCGGAGATGTCAAGAGCCCAGGCACGGTGGAAGCGGTGACCGACGTGAGCATTCGGGACATTCTGGCATTCGCGGGAGGGGCACTGCCGACGGCGGACCTGTCACAGGTGACGCTGGTGCGGGGAGGCGAGTTCACCCGGGTGAATCTCAGCGAGCTTATGGCCAGCCCGGATCCCAGCAAAGACATCATCCTGCAGGATGGAGATCAGGTCAACGTTCCCTCGCGGGTCATCGGTGAGTTCACCTTCCTCGGGGCGGTCAAGTCGGTGGGCACCTACCCCCTCCTGCGTGGCACCAAGGTGCTGGACGCGCTGAAAATGGCCGGAGGGGTGGAGGAGGGCGCGCGAGTGGAGACCATCCGGGTGGTCCGGCCGGGTCAGGACGAGGTCACCGTCAACCTGACCGCCCTCCTTGCGGGACGTGTCGAGGAGAACGTCGTCATCCTGCCCGGGGATACGCTGGTGGCTTCGTCCGACCAGATGGCCCCGACCTCCTACAGCATCATCGGCGGGGTCTACAAGCCGGGCCGCTACGAACTGAAGCAGAAACTCACCTGGACGGAGGCACTGGCTACCGCCGGTGGCTTCAACCCGAACGCCCGCCAGGACAAAGTGGTGCTCATCCGCAAGCAGGCGGATGGAAAATACCAGTCCATCCCGCTGGACTTCGGCAAGAGTCTGGAGGGGACAGAGGATCCGGAACTCTTCGTGCAGGACGGGGACGTGCTGAATGTCCCCGAGAAAACCCCACGGCAGCGCAGTCCTATTCTGGAATGGCTCCCCATTATTGGGCCGCTGCTCTACATTCTGTAGCTGAACAGGACGGTTTGCCGCTATGGACTACGCACAGTACCTTGCCGCCGTCAGACGCCGCTGGCCGATTATGCTGGCCAGTATTGTGGTGATCTGCGGGGCGGTTATCGTGCATCATTTTCTGACCCCCCGCTTCTCCCAGTACAAGGCGACGGCGCGGATCCTGATGAGCCC
>CALCJH010000088.1 GCA_937967775.1 uncultured bacterium
CAGCGCCTCCCACGCCGTTCCGATGACGAACGAGGTCTCCCCGCCTTCCGTGATGCAGAAGACCACGTCTTGCTGCGATACGCCCAGATCGCGGATCTGCCTGCGCCCGAACTGTGTGAAATCCTCGAAGCCCTCCACCGCTTTGATCAGCGCGAAATCGCCGCCGGCCATCACACTGAACGTCCTGTCTTCCCACTGCGCGGCCTGCTCGTCGCCTGCGGCCTGTCTTCTCTGCCAGAAATCCCGCCAGATGGAGTCCAGCTGAATGCTGAGGCGTCCCGTCGAGCCGCAGCCAGTGAAAAACAGTCTGCCGCCGCTCAGCAGACGGGAGACCACGGTGTCCCGGATGCTTTCAGCGCGCCCTTCCGCAACGAACCGCCGGAAGCGATCCACCACGTCACGGTCCACGTCGAACAGGACGCCCAGCCCTTCGGCGGCGTCCTGCCGGGCGATGTCGCTGAGGTTGCGGGACCGGGGGTGGAATGACTCAGTCAGCAACGCGCCGAGCCGGAACTGGGTGGCTTCCGTCAGGAACTTCTGCGCTTTGTCTCGTGGTGTGGGCTCTTTCACGTGCGTCTCCTTCTGGCAGATGCGAGCCGCGCTGCGGCGGCTCCGGGGAAATGGTTCGCCCCCGTGCGGGATATCCCTGCAAGGCAGGCAAACGTAGCCGCCACGCATAACAAGATGCCTGGCAGAACATCGGAATGAACAGTCCGACAGTCGTCTGAGGAGCTCCGGAAAATGCAGCCGAATTTGAGCGGGCAGTATGTCGTGGGAGTGGATGTGGGCGGCACGAACAGCCGCGCCGCCGTCTTTACGCTGGATGGGAAAAGGTTGGGGGAGGGCCGCGAGCCCACCTTCGCCGAGCGGGGTCCGTCCGTGGTGGTGGAACAGGTGTCCCGGGCCATCGAGGCGGCTTTGACGGACGCGGGCGTGCGCGCGGAAGACGTGGCAGGCGCGGGCATCGGGATGCCGGGCCGCATCACGCCGGAAGGGGTGGTGCTATGGTCGCCCAACTTCCCGGACATTGAGGGAGTACCGTTGCTCAGTCTCATCCAGGAGCGCACAGGTGTGCCGATCCGCATGGAGAACGATGTGAACATCGCCGCGCTGGGCGAGTTCACGTTTGGCGCAGGGCGAGACGTCCAGAGCCTGGTGATGCTGACTCTGGGGACGGGTATCGGAGGAGGCATCGTTCTGAACGGCCAGGTCTGGTCCGGCGCGAACGCGGGCGGGGCCGAGATCGGACATATGGTGGTGAACCCTGGCGGCCGGCAGTGCGGCTGCGGGAATCACGGGTGCCTGGAGGCCATGGCCCAGAGGGACGCCATCGTTGAGCGCGCGGTGCTTAAGTTCCAGTCCGGCCGGCCGAGCGCGCTGGCAGAGGCGGTAGAGTATCAGGCGGACCGCATCACCCCGGCGCTCATCGCGGAGTTCGCCGGCAAGGGCGATCAGGTTTGCCTGGAGACCATGGCGGAGACCGGGCACTGGGTGGGGATCGGCGTTGCGAACATGATCAACATCCTGAACCCGGAGATGGTCATCATCGGGGGCGGCATCTCGCAGGCAGGGCCCATCCTCTGGGAGCCGCTGATGCGCGGAGTGCGCTCCTACGCTATCCACGAGTCCTTTCAGGTCTGTCGCGTGGTGCCGGCCGAGCTGGGCGACGACGCGGGGATCATGGGCGGGGTGGCGATGATCCTGAAGGCGCTGGGCAAATGCTGAGCACGGAAAGGCCTGGATGACAAAATTCGGTATTGACCTGCAACTGCAGCTGCCCTTACAATGGTCTTGACGCCAGCGGGAACAGGACCGAACGCCCGGTTCCCGCCTGAACGAAAGGCAAGAAAGGAGAGACCATGGACCTGAGGAGGTTCCTTTTCGGGGGCGTTCTGACCCTTGCGATTGCGTTCCGTCTTGCGGCTCCGGCCGGTGCCGTGGACTACGTGGTGACCGGAGCGAGCCTGCCGTATTCGGGATTCTCGTCGCTCAGCCGGGAAGCCCCGCGCGTGCTGCAGCAGTTCTACGATGACTCGTTTTTCGCCAGCATCACGCAGCCGGTCGAGCTGACGGCGATGTCGTTCCGCCTCCCGGCGGTGGCGGGCACGAACTATCCCGCGCTCGGAGACCTGAACTTCGCCCGCTATGAGATTACCCTGGCAAAGCCCTCCCCGGCTGCGGCAGCGGCGAACGGCCTGACGTCTGCCGTCTTTGCCGACAATATGCAGGATGCCGTGCTCGTGCGCAGCGGCCCGCTGACCATCCCGCAGGGCAGCTTCATCAGCAACGCATCGGGCGTGGATGCGGAGTTCAGCTTCCACATCGTGTTCGATACGCCCTATGTCTTCACTCCCGGACAGGACCTGGTGATGCTGGTGCGCCACAGCGGGCACGGCGACGTGAACGGCGTGGAAACGCGCTGGAACTTCGACGGATATGCCTGGACGAACGGGACGGTGGTGAACACGCTCAACGTGGATGCCACTTCCGGGAACTTCGGACCGGGCAGCTTCAACGTGGCGAACCGCATCCAGTTCACGGTGGTTCCCGAGCCGGCCAGCCTCACTGTGCTGGCGCTGGGCGCCGGGCTGATGGGTGGCCTGCGCAGAAAGCAGACGCGCGCCCGCTAGACCGCCTTCCGGAATCGTTCACGGGGCGTACCTCTGACTGATTGGACCTGTTCGCCCTCACCCGAGCCCTCTCCCGTTCTCAGGGAGAGGGCTTTCAGCATCCAGCTCCCAGAAATGTGTGGCGGGACCCGATGGTGGGCAAGCACGCCGCCGCCGCAAGAAAAACCTTCTCCCCTGGCGGGAGAAAGTTTGGATGAGGGGTCGGAACCCCGGTTGTCCCGAAAATCTGTTCCCGGAACTCAACCCACGCTGGTTGAGCCGCCCGCCTGCGGCGGGCGAGTCGAAACCACTACAACGCCGGTGGCACTCCTCGTAGTCGGCCAGTGTCACGACGTCGCGGCCGGCCCTGCGCACGGCTTCCTCGATCTTTCCCATGGCCCGCGGCCGGACGATGAACGGCACATTCTGCAAGGCTTTCTGCGCCTCGGCATCCCATTTCATTCCAGAAGATTCCTCCCCGGGGATCCGCCATTACTCCAGGACGGCTCGGTTGGCTCCCTTCCAAGCGAGCCATCAATGCAGACTCCGGTGAAGTGATGCCGCAGCACGGGAAGGAATGCCTCACCCCGGATTAAGTGACCGGAGCTTCCTCTTCCCCCTCAGACATCCGATTCGCCGTCGGCGATGCGGCGCAGTTCCGAGGTATCCAAGATGGTGATTGTCCGGCCCCTTACATTGATGACACCCTGCGCCTCCATACGAAAGAACAGACGGCTGAGGGTCTCGGGTGTCATACCCAGATGCGCGGCCACCACAGCCTTGGGCGCGGGAAGAACGGCGGCCGACCCTTCCTGCAAT
>CALCJH010000089.1 GCA_937967775.1 uncultured bacterium
GACCGAACCCCTGCCGATGATCGTGTCTCCGCCCAGGATGGTGGCTCCGGCGTAGATGGTGACGTCGTCCTCGATGGTGGGATGGCGCTTGCCGCCCTTGACGATGTTGCCATCCTTGTCCTTCTTGAAGCTTTTGGCCCCCAAGGTGACGCCCTGATAGATCTTCACCCGGTCTCCGATGATCGTGGTCTCGCCGATGACTACGCCTGTGCCATGGTCTATGAAGAAGAACTCGCCGATCTGCGCGCCGGGGTGGATATCTATTCCTGTGGCGGAATGCGCGATCTCCGTCATCATCCGGGGGATGAGCGGTACTTTCAGGTTGTAGAGCGTATGTGCCAGACGCTGCACGGCGATGGCCGTCAGGCCGGGATAGGCCAGAATGACCTCTTCTCCGCTCACGGCCGCGGGGTCTCCTTCGTAGGCCGCCTGTACGTCCAGTGCCAGGCGCCGTCTGGTGTCCGGGATGGACTTCAGGAAACAGCAGACGATCTCTTCCACATCGGAGCGGGATATGCTTTCGCGCCCGCCGTAGCGCAGGCTGCGCTCAACTTCGGCGATCAGCCTTTCCGCCAGAGACGTAATGCGCGCTCCCACCACGTATTGCACGGCCGAGGATCGCAGCCCGTCGTCCTCGTAAAACCCGGGAAAAACGAGCTTCAGGAGGTCGTCGGTGATTCCCTGGATGGCCTCGCGGTTGGGCAGGTTGGCGCCTTCCAGATGGTTGATGCCCCCCAGCTCGCGGTAGGAGGCCAGGAGTCCCTCCACGATCTCCGGTATTTCACCGCACCCCTCGCGTCCCGGGATGCCCGCCTGGTCGGCAAACATCGTCAAATTACCCTCTCGCAGCGTTCCGCGCCGGGTTGTTCGGGCGCAGCCCGCCTGGCGCGTTCACTGCAGGGTATCACCAACTCCGGGGCTTCCGCTACGGGCCGGTGCCAGGTCCCGTGAGCGGCAGCAGGGGGTCTATTCCCGCAAGCATCATCCCCTGACCTCGCGATCGGTGGACATCCTGGGTGGGCCGGTCCTCCGGGTCGCGGAATTGAATCAGCAGGGTGGTCCGGGCCTCGGAACTGGTGTTCAGTCCCGACCCGTGAATGGTCAGGTAGCTGAAAAAGAGTGCGTCTCCCGCCTTCGCCGGGCAGCTGACGGCCCCATCCAGCGGATATTCCTCTACGGGCAGATGCCACCCTCCTTCCGGCGAGTGCTCCAGCGGTCCCAGTTTGTGGCTTCCCGGGTAGACCCGGACGCATCCCTTCTCCTCCGTGCCGTCATCGAAGAAAAAGATGGCGGCCATCATAGTGTGTCGTTCGTGCGGAAAGTAGGGGAAGTCCTGATGCATGGGGAAGGGCGAGCCTTTCTCGGGAGGCTTGATGAACATCTTGGTATGATGCAGCTGCACGTTCGGACTGCCCAGCAGTTTGGATGCCGCCTCCGTAAAGCGCGGGTCCACCAGGAGACGCGTGAAAGCCGCCGAATGGAACTGCGCGTCGTGGCAGTGCAGGATGACCGTGCTGTGTGCTCCGGGCGCTGCCTCCCGGGCGCTGCCCCACGTGGCGTCAATGTTCCGCTCTCGGCTGAGCCGTTCTGCCAGCGCGTGGCACTCCCACCGGTAGGCGGCGGCCTCTTCAGATGTCAACAGGCCGGGAACTAGGAGGTACCCGTTCTCGCGGTAAAAGGAGATCTGTTCTGGCGACAGCATCTTCGTTCGTCCTCTTTACCCCAATCGTGGCACAGAGAAGCAGATCCCGCCTCCGCCCCGGGGAAGCTCCAGACCAGAGAGTGTTTCGGGTATTGCTGCGAAGCGCCGGGATGGGCCTTTTCCCTGTATGTCGGGGCTTATTATCGAAATATAATAAATAGCTCTACCGACTTGCCATCCCGTCAGGAGCGGCAAATGAAGAGCACAATGATCGCGCACGTCGTAGCAACCGCCAGGTCAGACAGGACGCGGCAGCTCTAAATGCTTAGCGCTTGACCGCCAGAAGGGATAGTTCCTCAATCGAAGTCAGCCGGAAGCGAAGGATCCCGGTAATGCTCCAGCATGCGGAGCACCTGGGACTGCGTGGTCCGGTTGATGGAAAGAGGCGGCAGGTTAAGCGGGTCGAAGAAGCCCACTTCCTCGATCTCACGATCCGGCGACGGGCTGCCGCCGACGATCTCACACAGGAAGAACACCTTGTAGATGCGCCACGGGCAGCGGGGATGACCCTGAGCGTCGCGGTCCAGAATGGCGGCCAGCTTCAGGATGCGCCCCTCGAATCCGGACTCCTCCCGCAGCTCCTTCAGAGCCGCCTGAGCAGGGGTTTCCCAGATGTCGGCCCAGCCTCCCGGCAGGGTCCAGAGCCCGTCGGCCTTCTCCCGCACCAGCAGCACCTTCCCCTCACGGAAGGCTGCCGCGCGGACGTCCACTTTCGGCGTGGCATAGCCCTCCTCCGAGGCAAAGAGATCACGCACTCGGTCCGGATGCTCTTGGGAGCAGTGTGCCAGGAACCTCGAGCAGAGGTCGCGGATCTGCTCATAGCGTTCGCGGTCGTACGGGTCCTTCACATAAGCAAGGCCGCTCTGCGCGATGGCCTGCACCCGAATAACCCAATCCAGCCAGTCCGGCGTCCCCATCAGTTGTCTCCCTGGGCGTCGCCAACGGCGGCCGCAGCGGCCAGTTCCCGCACAGACTGCACAAAGCGGTCGAACTCGCCACAATCGGGGAACGCCCGGGCCGGGACCACATGGGCGGCGACGGCGTTCAGGTAGATGAAGAGATGGTCTGTCGAGCGCGCGATCCGCTCAACGGACTCCCAGCGGGTCTGGGTCCGCGTGCCCGGGCCCTCGTCGGTCACCCCCTCGATTGAGACGCTCATTACGTGGCGTCCCAACAGCGCCCTGTTCCGGCCTTCGGCATACATTCTCTGAACGCTGCGGCGGATCTGCCGGGCTAGAAACAGAGGAGCCGTCAAGATCCACATCGCCGAAACGGCTGCTAGGGCGACGGCGAAGGAGTGATTCGTATCGCCACCCACAAACGCCTCGAAGCCCAGCGCAAGCCCCATCCAGATGGTGGGCGGCAGGAACATATGCCTCAGCCTGGCCCTGCGGCCGGCCGGCGAACGCCGAAAGTGATACTCGTTGAACGCCAGAGCATCTTCCAGCGTGAAGTCATACTCCACGCGGAGGGGAGATCGCCTCCCCTCCGCGTTATTCCGGGTCTTTCCTTTTGCGGATGCAGCCACTTGGCGTGGATCAGGCCCACGCGCACTTCAGGCGGTCCACAGTTCCCTGCAGCTCCGGCAGCCAGCCTTCATGCGCCTCGAACATATCGTTTACCAGCGCCCAGATCTCGTCCAGCGTCAACTCGGATGACGTGTGGGGATCCATCATGGCGGCATGGAACACGTGATCCTTGTTTCCGGTCAGCAACGCCTCCACGGTCAGGATCTGCACGTTCACGTTGGTCTGGATGATCGCGGCGAGCTGAGGCGGCAGAGCGCCCACGCGGACAGGCTGGATGCCGTTGCGGTCTATCAGGCAGGGCACCTCCACGGCGCACTCCGCTGGCAGATTGTCAATCAGCCCGTCATTCAGAACGTTCCCGTAGATTACGCGGGGCGTGCCGGTTTCCATACTGTGGATGATGAGTGACCCGTACTCCAGACTCCGCCCGACCTTGATCTCCTGGTCTCCCATCATCTCCTCGCGCATCTTCTCCCAGCCTTCGTTCTGAGCGATGCAGCGGCGGATGTATTCGTCTATCGGCACATTGAAGCGCTCGATAAGCTCAGGGTGAGACTTCTTGATGAAATAGGGCACGTATTCGGCAAAGTGCTCGCTGGACTCCGTAACGAAGTAGCCCAGGCGTTTCAGCATCTCATAGCGCACGCGGTTCCAGTCGGGCACCCGGCCTTCGTCGTAGACCTTGTGAATAAGCGGATAGAGGTCTTCACCATTCCGCTCAAATCGCAGGAAGAAGGCCATGTGGTTGATGCCTGCGCACAGGTAGTTGACCTCCTCGTAGGGCACGCCGATGTCCCCGCACAGCATCATCGCCGTTCCCTGCACGCTGTGGCACAGCCCCACGATGGGAATATCCGTGGCCCTTGCCCAGGCGGCGGTGTTCATAGCCATCGGGTTCACGTAGTTCAGGAAGGTGACGTCCGGACACACGTCCAGCATATCCGAGGCCATATCCCACATCACGGGGATGGTGCGGAGCGCGCGGAAGATCCCTCCGATGCCCAGGGTGTCGGCGATGGTCTGTTGCAGACCATACTTCTTCGGAACCTCGAAGTCGGTCACGGTGCAGGGCTTGTAGCCGCCGATCTGCACCATGTTGATGGCGTAATCCGATCCCTCCAGCGCCTGACGGCGGTCCAGCGACGCCGAGATCTTCGGGTGGGCGCCCAGCGCTGCGGCCACTTTGTTGGCCATGACCTCTGCCACGCGAAGGCGCTCCTCGTCTATGTCGTGCAGCGAGATCTCCGAGTCCCTGAGTTCCTCGAACGAAAGAATGTCCTGCAGCAGGGCACGGGCGAAGATGACGCTGCCCGCGCCGATGAGTGTTATCTTTGGCACTGTGTCTCCGGCCCTCTCTTCGAGATGCTTTGCGGGCGCCCCGGCAGGAAGGCTCGCGGCGTCCACCGCGCTATCTTACAACACGGAGCAAGCCTTCTGCCTCCCACGCGCTCGCAGGAAAACAGGCCGCCCCTGTAAAGGGGGCGGCCCGGGCGTTTTGCACTTCAGTGCGGGACGGTTTTGGATTGTTAGCGTTTACTTGACTACGAACGGGAGCAGCGCCACGTGACGCGCGCGCTTGATGGCGCGAGCCATCATCCTCTGATGCTTGGCGCAGTTGCCCGAGGTGTGCCGCGGCACAATCTTGCCGCGCTCCGTCAGGAAGCGGCGCAGCCGCGAGACGTTTTTGTAGTCAATGATCTCGATTGCGTCCACGCAGAAGGAGCAGACCTTCCTGCGCCCCCTGCGATACCGTCCGGATCTCTTCGTCGAAGCCATATCTTCAGTCTTTCTCCAGAATCTTTACCACGCCCGCCTGCGTACCGTCAGGAAGCTCATTCATCCACGAACGGATCGTCGTAAGCGTCCGGCACGTCTGCGGGTATGTCGTCGAAGCTGTCTTCCGCCGCGGGAGTGGCCACAGGCTCTCCGGCGTCCGCAGTGCGCGGCCTGTCCAGCGGCCGCACGTTGTCGGCCACCACCTCGGCGCTGCGGCGCTTCACGCCGTCCTGCCCAACCCAGTCGCGGATCTGGAGGCGTCCCTCGATGGCCACCAGGCGTCCCTTGGTCAGGTAGTTCGCGGCAAACTCCGCCGACTGCCGCCAGCAGACGATGTCAATGAAATCCGTCTGGCGTTCGGCGTCACGGCTGCTGCGAGGCCTGTCCACCGCCAGGCCGAAGCCGGCCACCGGCGTCCCCTGAGGGGTGTAACGCAGCTCGGGATCGCGCGTTAGACGTCCTATGAGAATGATCCTGTTCAGCAAGGGTGGGCCCTCCTCCCGTAAGCAACAGCGGAAAATGCGGCGACCCGACTAGGCCCGCTCCTCTTCGGCCACCTCAGAGGCAGGTTCCGGCGCCGCAGCCTCGGGAGTCGTCTCTTCGACAGGCTCTCCGGCCTCGGCCGTTGCCTCACCTTCTTCACCGGCAGCCTCGTCAGCCGCAAGCTCAGCGGACTGCTCGCCCACGGCAACGCCTTCCTCTACTTCTTCAACAGTCTCCGGCCGCGGGCCGCGTCCTCTGCGGGCGTCATAATCGTCCAGCGTAGGCTCCGGCAGCTGCTCAGGGATCTCGTTCGTGGCCGCCGGGTCCAGTTCGTCTGCGCGGACGATCAGATGACGCAGGGCGTGTTCGGAAAAACGCAGAGCCTGGTCCAGCTCGCCCGTGGCTCTGGAGTCGCCGTTTAGTCTCATCTGGATGTAGATCCCCTCTTTGCAGTGGGCGATCTCGTAAGCCAGCCGGCGCTTACCCCACGGGTTCACGGAGAGCACTTCGCCGCCGTTGTCGCGCACGACCTGGCAGAAGCGCTCCGACAGGGTGGTGACGTCCTCTTCGGACAGTCCGGGGTGCAGAATGTACAGACACTCGTACTCTCGCAAATGGCTACCTCCCATGGATCGTGTAGTATTCTCACAAGAGCCCGCGGCCGCGAGTGAAGCCCCGGGCGGGAAGTGAAGGCGGCCCTGCGTCCGCAGAAGGCCGCGTCCAACAAACGCGCATTATATCGGCCAACGTCCGGCGCCGCAACAGCCTCTTTACGGAGATCAAAAGGGGTTGGGGGCGCTTCACCGGCGCAAGTGAAACGCCCCCGGGCGGCTAGCGAGTAGCAAGTCGTCTCGCACGGTCCCCTCCTTCGGGAGGGGCCGGAGTGAAGAGGCTATCAGTGGTCGCGTCTACGCTAGGTATTGTAGAGGCCCGCAGTTGCCTGCCCGTTTCCAGCCAGTGAAATTTCCGTTATCCTGTGCTGGCAGTTTCCCGGTCAGGTGTCCGGGGCTCCAGATGCGGAGAGATTACCGATGAAGTACATACCCCTTACCAATCCGCTGGATCAGTCTATGGATTCCGACCGTCTGAGGGTCATCTCTGACGTCCTGGAAGAGGAGCGTCAGACCGGAGCCTTTCCGGGGGCGGTATGCGCTGTGTCCCGCGGCGGCAAGGCGGTTTTTCTTAGCTGTTGCGGCGCACTGTCGCCGTCCCGGGACCGGCCGGTGACGCCGGATACCATCTTCGATATGGCCTCGGTAACCAAACCGATGACCGCC
>CALCJH010000090.1 GCA_937967775.1 uncultured bacterium
GTTCCCAGCCGCGAGAGGTCCACGTTCTCCAGCTTCAGTCCCAGATCCTCGCTGATGAACTCGCCGCCGGTCAGAATGGCGATGTCGCGCATCATCTCCTTGCGGCGATCCCCGAAGCCTGGTGCCTTCACAGCAGCGCACTGCAGGATTCCGCGGAGCCGGTTCACCACCAGAGTGGCCAGCGCGTCACCGTCAACGTCTTCCGCGATGATCACCAGCGGCCGGCGGGTCTGGGCCACCTTCTCCAGGAACGGGACCAGATCCGCGGCGGACGAGATCTTCTTCTCATGGATGAGGATGAGTGGATTCTCAAAAACCGCCTCCATCCGCTCTGGATCGGTGACCATGTACGGGGAGATGTAGCCTTTGTCGAACTGCATCCCCTCGACCACCTCCACGTCCGTGAGGCTGGCCTTAGACTCCTCCACGGTGATGACACCGTCGCGGCCCACCTTGTCCATGGCGTCAGCGATCAGCTGACCGATCTCGGGGTCATTGCCGGCGATGGAGGCCACGTTAGCGACTTCCTCTTTGGTCTCCACCGGGGTGGCGATCTTCTTCAGCTCCTCGACAGCCTTCTCGACCGCTTTGTCAATGCCCCGCTTGACGGCAAGCGGGTTTCCGCCCGCGGTCACGTACTTCAGACCCTCGGAAATGAGGCACTCGGCCAGGACAGTGGCCGTGGTGGTGCCGTCGCCGGCCACGTCGTTGGTCTTGGACGCCACCTCGCGCAGGAGCTGGGCGCCCATGTTCTCGTAGGGCTCAGGCAGCTCGATCTCCTTGGCCACCGTGACGCCGTCCTTCGTGATGGTCGGCGATCCCCACTTCTTGTCCAGGACCACGTTGCGGCCGCGGGGGCCCAGCGTCACTTTCACAGCAGCGGCCACCATGCTCGCGCCGCGCTCCAGAGCCCTCCTGGCCTCTTCGTCATAGATGATCTGCTTAGCAGCCATAACCTGTCAGTCTCCCGTTTTTTTCTCCCGGACCAGCCTTTACTCCACCACCGCGTAGATGGAATCCTCGTCCAGGATGATGTAGTCCTTACCGTCCTGCTTGAACTCGGTGCCGCCGTACTTGGCGTAGATGACCTTCTGCCCTTCCTTGACGGCGACGGGAGCCCGGTTGCCGTCGTCCAGGATGCGCCCCGGACCCACGGCCACGACAATGCCCTCCTGAGGTTTCTTCTTTGCGGTGTCGGGCAGAATGATGCCGCCGGAGCTGGTCTCCTCCTCGGGAAGCGGCTCCACCACCACTTTGTCGAACAGCGGTTGGATCATTGCTCTCTGCTACTCCTCCTGAAGCAGTGTGAAGCGGCGGCCGGCGCGGTCGGCGGGCCAGAGTGGAATGCACCCCTCGCGCCGCGACGCCGCCGCGACGGAAAACGCGTTAGCACTCAAACATTGTGAGTGCTAATCCGTGATGATATTACCCACCCATCAGGGGAGTGTCAATAAGAGGATGATTCAGAAACACACAGAACCAGGAAGCCCGGGGGGCCGTTCAGACTCCTGCCTGCAGCCGGGCCGCTTCCAGAGTGTTCTGCAGGAGCATGGCTATCGTCATCGGCCCCACCCCTCCCGGCACGGGGGTGATCCGGCCGGCCACAGCGCTTGCCTCCTCGTAGCGCACATCCCCCACGTCCCGGTCTCTGCCCGGCAGCCGGTTGTAGCCGGCGTCAATGACACACGCCCCCGGCTTGATCCAGTCGCCGCGGATCATCTCCGCCTTGCCCACTGCCGCCACCAGAATATCGGCCTCGCAGCAGATTGCAGGCAGATCTTGAGTGCGGCTGTGGCAGACCGTTACCGTAGCGTGCCGTTCAAGGAGAAGCAAACCTGCAGGTTTGCCGAGGATGATGCTGCGGCCCACCACCACCGCGCGGCGTCCCTGGATCTCCACCCCGTATTCGTCCAGCAGACGGATGATTCCCAGCGGTGTACACGGGCGGAAGGATGGCAGTCCCGTCAGCAATCGTCCCAGGCTGAGGCTGGAGATACCATCTACGTCCTTTTCCGGCGAGACCGCATCAAGTATGGCCTGCTCGTCCAGATGCCGAGGCACCGGGTGCTGAACCAGGATGCCGTGGACGCCGGGGTCTGCGTTCAGGGAGCGGACCAGTTCCAGAACCTGTTCTTGTGTGGCGTCTGCTGACAGACGGTGAGTTTCGGAACGCATCCCGGCGGCCTCGGCGGCACGCTTCTTCATCCCCACGTAGGTCACGGAGGCGGGATCGTCGCCAACCAGCACAACATCAAGTCTGGGAACGACTCCTGTGGAGCTGGTAAGTTCAGCGGTCTGGGCCGTGAGCTCCTCCCGAATCTTTCGTGCTGTGGCTGACCCGTCCAGAATGATGGCGCTCAACTCAGGTGTTTTCCCCCTCTCCGTCGCGAATCATCCTTGCCGCCGCCGAAAGAACACCGTTCACGAACTTGCCGGATTCCTCCGACCCGTAAGTTTTGGCCAGATCTACCGCCTCGTTGATGATGACTGCGGCCGGCGCCTCCGGTCTGGAGCGCAGCTCATAGATGGCCAACCGCAAGACGTTCCGATCCACGCTGCTCTGGCGCTCGACGGTCCATTCCGGAGCAAGCCGGTTCACCAGCGCGTCCGAGTCACGCCCAGCTTTCCAGGCCCCGGAGGCGTACTCTATTCCCATCTCCAGCGCCTCAGTAGGAACCTTAGCGTTCTCGCGGGCGGCAGCGATCGCCTCATCCAGCGTCAGGCGGGCAACATCTGCCTGGAACAGCAGGTTGAGAGCCAGCTCCCGGGCAGCACGCCGCACCGATTTTGCTGTCCGCGTCATGCTCAGGCCGCTTCGCGGCCGGCACTGGCCAGCTTGCGCGTCACGAATGTGGTGTTGAAATCGCCCTTCCGGTAGGCAG
>CALCJH010000091.1 GCA_937967775.1 uncultured bacterium
ACGTAGTGCATCCCGTCGGAGTCACAGAGATAGACGGTCTCCGATGGCCGGTCAATGTCGGATTGCTTTACCGGGAACAGCCAGCAGTAGTTGAACAGGTTGATGTTGACGCCGAGGGTGTTGTAGCCGTGCGGGTTCTTCTGCGCGTCATACACTCCCTCATCTGCCTGCCACGCGATGGCCGGGCAGCTCAGCACGCCTGTGTTCCGGACGTAGGGGCGCAGGATGCCCTCCCAGGTCATGTTGTAGCCGTCCGGGACGATCATCATCAGGGGCGGCACCTGCCCCTTGTTGTCATCTGTGTACATCATCCAGGCCTTGGAGATCTGGCTGACGTTGTTCAGGCATTTCGCGCCGATGGCCCGGTCCCTGGCTCTGGCGAAGACCGGGAACAGGATCGCCGCCAGAATGGCGATGATGGCGATCACCACCAGCAGCTCGATGAGCGTGAAGCCTTCCATCTGTCCGCGCTTCCTTGCGCCCCAGCATGTTTGCCGCTGCATTGTTGGTTGCTCCTTGGAATGCTCCAGCGAGAAACCTCGCGGGGCCGCACGACGGCGGCCCCGCACTTTAGAATCGGATACTGCTACTGCTTCTTAATCAGTTGCCTGCGCCCGACGCTCACTTTCGGCGGATCGGCCTTCTCATCAATGATGCTGAACGGGAAGGTTACCATGTCTCCGTTGGCGGCCACTCTGTCCCAGCGTTGGCAGCGCACGTGCATGGTCTTGCCGCTTCCATCAATCAGATAGAAGTAGCCATTGTTGATGCTCTGGATCTTCCCCGTGGCCCGGAAGAGATACCGCTGCTTGGCCTCGCTCATCATCGGGTCCAAGGTGGTCTTTGTCAGGATGTGCCGGGCCGGCCTCGCCTCGAAGTCATAGCTCTGGAAGGATCCGTCGTTGAAGAAGATCTCGAACAGGTCCACCCAGGTCTCGCTGGTGGCATTGTTGCGCCACCAGGCGCTGCCGCCGTTGCTCTGCCAGCCCGAGGCGCTCACTTTCGGGGATCCGTTCCGGATGGTGCAGCTGGTTCCTGTGAGATTGCCCACGCCGGGATCCAGACTGACCGGCACAGGCTCGGCAGCCGTCCCGGCGAACCACATTCCGGCCGCCCTCTGCTTGAACCAGTTCCAGTCTCCCTGCCACTGCTGCCCCGCCGGCGGGTCCCATTCCTTGAAAGTCCCCTGAATGGAGAGATCCCAGTTGTACCACTGATTGATGTAAACCGGTTCAGGGGCAATGGGCGCCTGCCATTCGAACATGTAGAGCTGCGTGCCGTCGGTCAGGTATAGCTCGATGACCGGCGGGATGGCGTCGTTTTGAGCATAGCTGGCGTAGGTCGTGCAGGTGGCATAGCGGATGGTCTGCACATCATCTATCTTCACGCCAGCGAAGTTGTTGGTTCCCAGGCAGACGTGAGGCGCCGGGTTCGAATAGCCCTCATAGGGCTGCATGTGAAAGGCTCCAGTTCCCGCTGGCGGCGGGTCCAGGATGCCGATCTGGTAGCCGGTGAGGTCCTCGAACTGAGCCAGCGGAGTGTCGCCACCCGATCCCTGCAGCGCGGCGAACTTCCAGCCGTTCATCTCAGGCTCGCCGCCGGGTTTGACGGTAAAGAACCCGATGGTGGTGAAAGCCTGCGCGGCGCCCGCGCACATCAACAGGACAAGACAGTACGCCGTCCATCGTGTGAGGCGCATCTTTGCGGTTCCCCCTTTCGCTCTCTCTGCAAAGCCCCCGCGCGATGTTCGCCCGGAGGCATCCCTCCTTGCCCGCAGATGACGGCGCGCCTGCGCCATCCTGCAGGCGCGTCAATTATACCACCATCCCATATCTCCTGGCGGCAACAATTCGCTTCGTTGTTGCGCCATTCTGGAGCAAGCGCCATTCTTCCGAGCACCCCTTGACCGGTCAGAAGCAGATTGCTCCTCGTCCAGGCAGGCCGGACCGCGTCCGGCGTCGAAGGCAGCCATAACGACCGCAGATGCCGGAGGTGTTCCAGGTATGACACGCTCTCTCCTCATTACGACTATGCTCGTCGCGGCTGTATGCGGAGCGGCCGCGGCCAGCGATGGGATACAGCTGCGCGGCATCGCGCCGTCTGCGCCGTCCCCGGAGCCCGGAAGCGCAGCCCTCCTGGGATTCGAGATTACCGCCCCCTGGATGACCGGAAAGCTCTTCATGCGTTTCCCGGAGACCCTGGCGAGCGCCCGGGGCGTGCATTTCATAGATCACTACCGCGAGGATATGCCGCAGATCGGTCCGCTGGAGATGCCGCCGGTATGGGGTGGCAACCAGCTCACCGGCTCCATTGGGGTTCGGGGACGGACGGCGGAGGGGCTCTGGTTCTACGGATACGCGAGTCCGGTCCCTGACGGAGTGGTAATGGAGTTCCGGGTGGAGAACCGGTCCCGCGAGACCCTGGCGGATGTGAACACCCAGATGTGTCTCTCGCTGGAGGGCTCGCCGGATTTCGGTGGCAAAGACGCCCTGCGCGACGTCAGAGTCTGGTCAGGCGGGCGGCTGCGGAGCCTGGCGGAACTCGCCGGGCTGCCGGGGGAGGAAGGCCGGCACTCGTGGGTCGTAGTGCGGACCCGTGAGGCTGCTGCGGTCTATACCGGCCCGATGGTGCACCCAGATGGCTGGCGCATGGCGCGGGCGGTGGCGGACCGGAGCCTCATCCTGCGCTCCAGCTCCGACCGGAGGCGGCTTGTGGCTATTGCCTGGGACACGCCAGCTGCCCTGCTGATGAGCAACTCCGGCATCCCCTGCCTGCACGCCGGGCCGGGTGGATCTGTGACGCTGAAGCCGGGCGAACAGCATACCTGGAAGGGCCGCATCTACCTGATGGGGAACCGTCCAGGTCGTCTGCTGCAGAAGTGGGAGGAGGACTTCGGACCCCGTGGCAGGCTGACTTCCTACGCGGCCGCGCTGGCGAAGGCTATGCGCCGGCCACGGGTCATCCTGAATCCCTCCAACCAGTATGCCAACCGCATTCGGGGCGAAGGAGGCGAGGAGCTCTACAACGAGGGGCTCAATATGTGGCATTACGCCGTGGCCGCGCAGAAGTACCTGCGTGAGTACGGGCAGGTCGAGGCGTTCATCACCCGCAGCACGCAGACTCAGGTCACAACTCTGCGTTACGAAGCGATGCTGGCGAACGCCCTTCGCGGCGACCTGCTCATCTCGCTGCACTCGGATGCCACCGGCAACAACACTCCCGGCGGCGGAACGTGGACTTTCTACACCGGTCCGAAGCATCTTTCGGAGGAAGATCTGGCTTTCCTTCCCTATCCGCTTGAAGACTCCAGGCGGCTGGCCGCCCTGGTCCAGGAAAAGGCGCTGGAAGCCATCCGCGAAGTCTACCCGGACGTTCTGGACCGCGGCATCCGGGAGCACCGGTCCCGCCTGTATATGCTCCACAGACCGCGTTGTCCTTCCTGTCTCATCGAGGTGCTGTTCCACACCAACCCTGTGGAGCGCGAGCTGTTGAAGGATCCGGCTTTTCAGGATCGCGTCGGACGGGCCATCGCCGAGGCTGCGCTGGAGTTCCTGTTCCCGTCGAAGCGTTAGCGGAGCGCCCGCAGGCAGGATTTCCGGGCGCGCTTGGGGAAACGGGCACAGGCGGCGCGCTCATCCCGGCCGCGCCGGCCGGAGCGTGGAGGCTTACACTTTCGGGAAAGGCTTGCTGGAAGGACATCAATGGCATACGAACCTCGCAAGGAAGACAAGTTCAGTTTCGGTCTGTGGACCTGCGCTAACCGGGGACGTGATCCCTTCGGTGAGGCGACCCGGCCTCCGCTGGACCCGTTCACCATCGTGCGGAAGCTTGGCGAGATGGGAGTGTGGGGGGTCAGCCTGCACGATAACGACCTGATCCCCATTGACGCCTCCGTCGCGGAGCGGGACCGGCTGCTGAAGGAGTTCAAGAAAACGCTCGACGAAAGCGGCATGGTCATCGCGATGGCGACGACCAACATGTTCTACGACCCGGTCTTCAAGGATGGCGGATTCACCTCCAATGACGGCCGTGTGCGCTCTTACTCGCTGCACAAGGTGATGCATGCCATAGATGCGGCGGTGGAACTGGGGGCCGACACGTTCGTGTTCTGGGGTGGACGCGAGGGCACCGAGGTGGACCTCTCGAAGAACCACGTGGACTCCGTCAAGCGCTACCGCGAGGCGCTGAACTTCCTGTGTCACTACGTCAAGGACCAGGGATACAACATGCGCTTCAGCCTGGAGGCCAAGCCGAACGAGCCGCGGGGCGACATCTACTTCTCCACCACGGGCGCGTTGCTGGGCTTTATCGCCACGCTGGACTACCCTGAGATGGTGGGCGTGAACCCTGAAGTGGCGCACGAGCTTATGGCCAACCTGAACTGCGCCCACGTCTATGCTCAGTGCCTCGAGGCGGGCAAGCTGTTCCTGGTGCACCTGAACTCACAGAAGTATGCCCGCTACGATCAGGATCTGCGGTTCGGAAGTGAGGACATCCAGGGCAACTTCGCCCTGGTGCACCTCCTGGAGACCAACGGCTTCGACGGAGCGCGCGAGTTCGACGCCCATCCCTACCGCACGGAGGATGTGGACGGCGTGTGGGACTTCGCGATGGGGTGCATGCGCAACTACCTGATCCTCAAGGAGAAGGCCCTGCAGTTCGAAGCCGACCCGGAGGTGCAGGAGATCCGCGCTGCAAACGATGGCGCCTGCGCTTTATGGGAGGCGGCGGCCGGCGGTTATTCTCCGGAGACCGCGCGGGCCATCAAGGCCGAGTCCTACGACATCAAGGCGATGGCGGAGCGCGGCCTTCGCTATGAGCGCCTGAGTCAGATTGCGTGCGAGATCCTGCTTGGAGTGCGCAAGGCATAGTATCCTCGTGGCCCTGCCCGTCACGGATGGCGCCGGGAACCCCCGGATTCCGGAGGCGGTCCATAAACCGTGATGGGCGGGGCCGGTTGACTCCTGTCTCGCCGCGGTGCTACCATCCCGGCAGGGGCGGGGTGGACGGCGAAGTTGGGAGCGTTGAACGACTTGAGACCTGCAGCACGGATTCTGCTGGCGGCGGGGGCGCTTCTGTGTGCGGCGCCCGCGCAGGCGGCTCTGACATTTCTGTGGCCGCGCAACAACAGCGTGGTGCGCGAAAGCGTGAACGTGGCGGTGGACGCGGCAAGCGTCCCGGCCGACGCTTACATCACCTTCCACCTGAATGATGTCTTCATGGTGGCGGTGGGCACGCCCGGCACGGTGTCGGGCGGGCGGAAAGCGTTCGTCTGGCTCTGGGACACACGCGAGCCCGTGAACCTGGGTGCTCCGAATGACCCGCCGCGGCGGCCGGAAGACGGCCAGTATCAGATCCGCGCGCAGGCGGTCACTGGGGATGGCCGTGTGGTGGACTCCGGCACGGTTACCGTGCGCCTGGCCAACCGGGTGACCAGTGTCTCGCCGGACACGCCGGTCAGCCTCAGATATCGCTACAGCGTGGGAGCCGCCCGCCGCTATGCGGTGCGCATCGGAGTGACGGTTTCAGAGATGGGTGGCGCTCCCATCTCTAGCAATCAGGAGATCCAGACCGTTTCTTATACCGGGCTGATGTCTGTGGCGGACGTTCGCGACGCGGACCGTGCCCTCATCCGCTATCGTCCGTCGGACACCAATCTGCGGCGCTTCGGCCGTCTCATACGGTTCTTCCCGGGGTTCGAGGACGGCTCGCTCTACGAGCTGGTGGACTCTCGCGGAAATGTGCTGGATAGCGATCTGTTCAGCACCGCGGGCATTAAGGCCGATCCCTCGTTCGGAGTGGATTACCGCACGTCGCTCCCCCGTGTGCCGGTGGCTGCGGGTGGTCAGTGGCAAGGCGCCTTCACCTTCTCGCTCCCCGCAATGGGCACGGCCGCCCGGCTGGATGCCGACTTCGCACTGGAAGGCCTGGAGTGGGCTGGCGGCCGCGAGTGTGCGCGCATCGGTTCAAAGTTCTCGGGCACGGCGGACTTCCAGTTCCGGCAGGTGGGTCAGGAAACGCAGAGCGGCGGGGGCGACTTCGGTCCGTTCGGAGGCGCAATGGGCACTGCGGGGGGCGCTTCACGTCCCGCGCGGGTCAACGGGACGGCTACCGACTGGTTCGCGTTCCGGACGGGGGACCTCGTCCGCCGGGAAGCCACCATCGAACTGGACGCGTTCATGGATT
>CALCJH010000092.1 GCA_937967775.1 uncultured bacterium
CCGGGAACGTTCTCGGCGGATATGATGGCGCATCAGTATGACCAGCAGGCCAATCAGGTGCTGTGCACCATCGCGCCGCGTCACTGGACTAACAACGCCCCGGACTCCAACATATTCGGGCTGGAGCCTCAGTTCGGCTGCTGCACGGCCAATTTCCATCAGGGGTGGCCGAAACTTGCCGCCAATCTCTGGATGGCCACGCCGGACGAAGGTCTGGCGATGGTTGCGTTTGCGCCATGCCAGGTGAAGGCGAAAGTGCGCGGAGGGGTGGAGGTCACCATAGACGTCGAGACCGACTATCCGTTCGGGGAGACGGTGAAGTTCATCGTCCGCACGCCGAAGCCCGTCACATTCCCGCTGCGCTATCGTGTTCCCGGCTGGGCGGAAGGGGCGTGCGCAAAGCTGAACGGGGGCGAATGCTCCTGCGAACTGACTCCCGCCACCTTCCAGACGGCCGAACGCGAGTGGAGCGACGGTGACACTCTGGAGGTCACCCTGCCGATGAAGGTGCGCGCCGAGCGGCGGTTCAACGGGTCTGTGACGCTGAAACGCGGACCCCTGGTGTACAGCCTCAAGATCGGGGAGCGGTGGGAGCGGATCCGCGGGATTGACGCCTGCCCGGACTACGCCGTCTATCCCACCACGCCCTGGAACTATGGTCTCCTGATAGACCCCGAGAATCCGGAAGCCGAGGTGATCGTCAAGAGTGTCGGAGATGTGATCTACTCGTCGGACACCGCTCCTGTGGAGCTGCGCGTGAGGGGCCGCCGAATCCCCGAGTGGCAGCTGGTGGACGAGCAGGCCGGCCCGCTTCCAGTCAGCCCGGTCAAGTCGTCAGAGCCGGAGGAGGAGTTGACGCTGATCCCATACGGCTGCGCCAAGCTTCGCATCACCGAGTTCCCCCTGTTGGAGGGGTAAAATGGTGGTGATGGGGCGAACGAAGGAGACGGCGCGATGGTGATGAAAGGCCTGACGGCTGCGGATGTGATGACGCGGGAGGTCATCACTGTGAGTGCGGGTGCCACGCTCCGGGAAGTGGCAGAGATTCTGACACAGGCAGGCATCAGCGGAGCACCGGTGGTGGACGCCGACGGACGCCTGGTCGGCATCATCAGCGAATCGGACCTGTTGAATGAGGAGAAGCGCAGGGAGGCCCTTCCGCGCACCGCGCTGTACGGCGCGGTTCCGGTATCCGAAGAGAAGCTGATGCGGGCTTATAAAGGTGGAATGTCGCTCAAAGCGTGGGATCTGATGACCCGGGATGTCATCACTGCGGACGAGGACACTCCTGCAGATGAAGTATGCGACCTTATGATCACCAACCGGGTGAACCGCATTCCGGTGGTGCGCGACGGGAAGCCGGTGGGCATCATCACGCGCTCGGATCTTCTGCTGGGGATGCTGCGCTCGTCAGAGGATTGAAACCGGCGCGTGCCGGACTGCGGTACTGGTTGTTTCCTTGAGGAGAGGCTCCGTCCGGGGAGGGCGGAGCCTTTTTTCCAGAATGCACTTACTAAGCGCGTGTCCACTTACGCGGGGCCGGGGAACTGGGTAGCTCTTCAAGGTAACCGGGCAGGAGAGAACCGGCCGCCGGTCTAACAGGCACTCAGACACTACTTTCAGGGAGATTGGCAGCATGATTGGTTGCACCAGCCTTGCTTCGCTTCCGCGGCTTCGCGAGTATACCAGTCACCGCGTCTCAAGCTGGGACACGCGCGGGGGCAACGCAGACTTCTGGAACATCAAGCCGGGCGAGAAGCGCATTCTCGCCGAGATCCAGGGACCGGGATGCATCAAGCATATCTGGATGACCTTGGGTATCCCTCGCGAAGACTACTGCCGGAGGATCGTGATCCGGATGTTCTGGGACGACTGCCCGGATGCCAGCGTCGAGTGCCCCATCGGGGATTTCTTCGGACTGGGGCACGGGATGCGGAAAAACTTTGTCACTTTGCCGATGCAGATGAGCCCGCAAAGCGGGAAGGGATTCAACTGCTGGTGGCCGATGCCGTTCCGCAGGAAAGCGGTCATCGAGATCGAGAATCAGGGCGAGCAGGACTACAACCACTACTTTTATATAGATTACGAGAAGTATCCTGCCGTGGACGCAGTGCAGGATCTGGCCTACTTCCACGTGCAGTGGCGGCGCGAGCCGGACACGCGGGGTTGGGCTTTCGAGGAGAAAAAACGGCCGGGTGACGAGATCGGCAAAGATCCGCGCATTTTGAACCCCAGCGCGCGGGAGAACTACATTATCTGCAAGGTGGAGGGTGACGGCATCTACTGCGGCGCGCATCTGGATATAGACTGCTTCCAGCGCAACCCCAACGACTGGTACGGCGAGGGCGACGATATGATCTTCATTGACGGGGAGGAATGGCCGCCGCAGCTCCACGGAACCGGCACGGAAGACTGGTACCACTGCGCCTACTGTCCCACTGAGGAGTACAACGCTCCCTACCACGGCATCATCCTGTACAGCGGCACGCCGGAGTGGCGCTGGAAGGGGAAGCAGACGGTGTACCGGTACCACATCGAGGATCCGTTGCGCTTCAAGAAAAGCATTCTGGTGTCCATCGAGCACGGGCACGCGAACAAGCTCAGCAACGATTACTCCAGCACAGCTTATTACTATCTGACGGAACCGAAGAAGGGCGGGCCGGATCTGCCGCCTGTGGAGGAGCGCCTGCCCAGGCCCAACGAGCCGCAGTATCCGTAGGCCGCCAGGGACGGGTGCCGCGCTGCCGGTTGACCGGGTCTCTTCCGCAGGAAGGGGCCCGGTGTTTTTGCCGGTTTTTGCGGAAGGGTGAAAGAACCAGTTTCGGGATCTGTCCACGCCGGGTAAAAAACTCTGACTTCCCCATCAACCCGGGGGGCGCAGATCTGGCGGGCGATCGGCAAACTCGGCTCCGTGGGGTCTGCCGTAGCCCTTTGCGAAGCCGTGTCAGCACATCCGGTGGTCAGAATAACCGACCTCGTTCGAAGCGACGCCCGGCTGCGTCTTTTGGCAGGAGCGGCAATCGCGGCTGTATGCTTCGCCGCCGCTCTCGTCCTCCGCAATTATCTGCAACCCTGGCTTGGCCCGGAAGGGCCGTTTCTGCTGTTGCTTTCGGGGTGTGCGGCCGCTGCGTCTGTGGGAGGAACGCCGGCCGGGGTCGCCGCGTTGGTGGCAGGCGGAGCGCTGGGAGGGTTCTACCTTCTTCCGTCAGAAGGACTTCGTCTCTCCTCCAATCCCACGGCAACCGGAGTGCTGCTGTTTTATTTCATTTCCGGGACATTGATCGTGGCGTTGAACCGCTGGCGGAGATCCGCCAGACGGCTGGCCGAGGAGCGGACGGATGCGTTGCGGCAGGCTGAGGCAACCCTGAGGGCGTTCTCCGAAGGCTGCCACGAATACGCCGTGATGATGCTGGATCGCGAGGGGCGCGTCGCCGGTTGGAATGCAGGCGCCCATCGTTTGACGGGGTATCCTTCGGACGAAGTGGTCGGCCGCGGATATGAGCTGTTCTTTGAAGGATCGGCGCGCGAGGCAGGAGAGCCTGGCCGCCAACTGCAGCTTGCCGACCAGTTGGGACACGTGGATCTGGAGGGCTGGCGTGTACGCCGGGACGGAAGCCGCTTCCTGGCGCGGGTATCGCTGACAGTCTTGCGCAATGATGCCGGCCAGCCGGAGGGATTTGCCTGCGTCGTGTCTGATATCACTTCGATGCGCGAAGCGGAAGAGAGGGCGCGGCAGGCTGTGGCAAGGCAGCGTACCTTTCTGCAACAGGTGCTTCGCAGCGTGACGGAAGGCAGGCTTCGGCTCTGTTTTCGCCGTGAGGAGCTCCCGGAGCGTCTGGAGACGCAGGCCGGATGCATCTCTCTTGATGCCGCCCGGCTGGGATCACTCCGGGCCTGTTTAAGGGAGGTGGCGGGCGCGGCAGGGTTCGACGAGCACCGCACGGAAGACCTGGTCCACGCGGTCGGTGAGGCTGCGATGAACGCGGTGGTGCATGCCGGCGGGGGCGAGGCGAGCATCTTCCACGATGGAGGACGGACCATCCAGGTGTGGTTGGAGGACCACGGCGCCGGCATCTCCGAGGAGCGATTGCACCTTGCGACGCTGGAGCGCGGATTCACAACCGCTGGCACCTGGGGGCACGGGTTCTGGATGATGCTGAAACTCGCGGACCGGGTCTGGCTCCACACGGGGCAGGACGGGACTACGGTGGTGCTGGAACAGGATCGCGACAGACCCGCGCCGCACTGGTTCGACTCCACGGCATCCCTGAACGGCCAGAGCCTGCAGGCCGGGCAGTTTGACAGGACGGAATGCTGAATGGATATCAGACCGGTAAAGCACACCGATGAGGACGAGTGGGTGCGCCTGAGAATGGCGCTATGGCCGGATGCAGACCCGGACGAGTTCCGAGAGGAGTTTCCAGCATATCTGGAGGGTGGAGACCGTCGTCTGCACTGCGTGGTGGTAGAACGCCCGGATGGCAGACTGGGCGGCCTGATGGAGCTATCGCTCCGGTTACAGGCGGAGGGTTGCCTCGGCAGCCCTGTGGCTTATATCGAGAACTGGTACGTGGACGAGGATCTGCGGCGTCAGGGTCTGGCGCGGCGGATGCTGGAATCGGCGGCGCGCTGGGCTCGTCACCGTGGATGCGCTGAGATCGCATCGAGCTGCGTGCTAGATAACACCACCGCCCTCCAGGTCCACGAAGCCCTGGGTTTCGAGGAGGTGGACCGCCTGGTTCACTTCGTCTATGAGCTGCCGGTTGAGGGGTAGGGGGCGTCAGGGCCGGTTGCGCCAGGCGAGCTCCTCCGAAAGATCCAGATACAGCTTCACGGCATCCGGCGGTGTGTTCCAGGGAATGTGGTTGCCGACGCACATCATATAACCGCCGGACATCTTAGCAGTCTCGACCATCCGTTCCACCATCTTTCGGATGGCTTCTGGATCCCGGCTCATCAGGATGCGGCTGTCGCCCTCACCCGCAATGAAACAGTCTTTGTGGCGCCGGGCGATGGCGCGATAGTCCGTGTAAGGCTCCGAGATGATGCCGATCGCCCCGCAGGCCATCACATCATCCGCGAAGGCGTCCATGCACCCGTCCGACATGAAGACGACATCCTTCCCGGTTGCCCTGACGATGCTCCAGAATTCTTCGTAGCGAGGGAAGATATGGCGGCGCATCCACTCCGGTGAGCAGACCGGGCCGCGAGATGTGACAATGTCGTCGTGGCAGATGACGAAGTTCACCGGGAGCCGGGCGAACACCCGGAACACGCGCCGGTTGATCTCTGCAAACTCCTCCAGAATGCGCTCGAACCGCTCATCCAGGCAGATCTCAAGAAACAGCTCCCAGCCGAAGGTAAGGAGCGGCCACATGAACATCGTGTTGTAGAAACCGCAGGACGCGGAACTGCCCTCCGGGGCGTGGTCTCCCCACTCGGCTGGATAGAGCGAGCGGTAAAATCGGTAAAGCGCTTCCTCATCGCGATAGTCGCGGGACTCGACCACGGGAATGTTGGTGAAGTCCCCCTGTTCCAGCGGGGAAAAGGCCAGCGCCTCCTCCGCGTCCCGGAAGTTCTTTCCCCAGTCCCAGTGCCAGCTGAATCCACTGCCCCACCGGACGGCGTGACGGCCTTCCTGCACCTCGGCTGACGAATGCTCGCATCCGTCAAGGTCAGGCCGCGGGACAGGGGTGTCATCTTCCGGCACGGGAAGATCGAGGAAGGGATACAGCTCCCTCATCCGCAGCCGGCACAGGCGCGGGTGTTCATAGTAGTCTATGCCGGTCAGGTAGGTCTCGGCGTCCGGACAGGACCAGTGCTCCCAGTGTGGAATCCGGTCAGGAGCCATTCCTTTGAAGGCCATATATCGCGCGTCCATATCTGCAGGGATTCTTCCCTCAGGCGTTTGGGAACTCCTTCTCGCCTGGCGGCAGTGCTTCGGAATGGAAGGAATCCCGCCACCGGCCGCGCAATAGGGCAGTATGAGCGTCGCGTCCCCTTCCGATTCCTGTCCGGCCGAGCCGGGCAGCCGCGCGGGTATCCGGGCGAGGGCGTTCGTCGTTGGCTTGCTTCTTATCCCTCTGGCCGGGCGCTGGATCTTCGAAGCGGAGATCGTCCGTTACACATTCCCCACGTGGGCGGCTCCGTTCTACCACGCAGTCTTCATTCTGTTCCTTTTAGCCCTCGCGACAGGGTTGGCGAATAGAGTTCTCCAGCGCACGGTGCTCACGAGTCTGGAGCTTCTGTGCGTCTATGTGATGGTCTCCGTGGCGTCGGCCATTATGTCCACGGATATGCTGGGGATCCTTATCACCATCATGGGGTTCCCGGCCCGCTTCGCCAGTCCAGAGAATCGCTGGGACGAGTTGTTCCGCGGGAACCTGCCGGAGTGGCTGATGGTGAGGGATCAGAAGGCCCTCACCGGGTTCTACGAGGGGGGCGAAAGTTTATTCCAGCCGGAAGTGGTGCAGGTCTGGCTTACGCCGTCTCTGTGGTGGATGCTTTACGCGGCCGCTCTCTTCCTGGTATATGCCTGCCTTGCCAATCTGCTTCGGAAGCAGTGGGCAGATGCCGAGCGCCTGACTTTTCCCATCGTGCAGTTGCCCCTGGCGATGGTGGAAAATCCCCGGCGGTTTTTCACGCACCGTCTGATGTGGATCGGGTTCGCGATCGCCGGCGGGATCACACTGATGAACGGTCTGCACACGCTTATCCCGGCAGTGCCAGAGATCCCCATCAAACGGCGTCCCTTTGACATTTTCACCGTGCCCCCATGGAATGCGGTGCCCCGGGTCAGCGTTTCGTTCTATTTCTTCGCTATCACGCTGGGGTTCCTGATGCCTCTGGACCTGTCGTTTTCCATCTGGGGGTTCTTCTTTCTCTATCTGGCACAGCGCATTGCAAGCGCGGCTGTGGGCCTGGATTACTTCGAGCAGTTCAAGCCAGGGGATCAGGCGTTCGGCGCGTTTATGGCGATCGGGGTGTTTGCTCTCTGGGGAGGCAGAGGGCACCTGCTCCGGGCGCTTCGCTGCGCCGCGGGGCGCGCGGAGCGCGGCTACGATTCCGGCGAGGCAATGAGTTACCGCGCCACTTTTCTGTTGTTGACAGGATCCCTCATCTTTATGTTCGGCTTTATGGTGGCGGCTGGGATGACGCCCCTCATCGCTGCCCTTTCGCTGGTCATACTGATGGCGCTCGGCATCATCATCACACGGATCCGCGCGGAGTTGGGGTTCCCGGTGCACGATCTGCACGGAATGGGTCCTCACGATGTGCTGACGCGGCTGATCGGTCCGGAGAACATCCCGAAACCGTCGCTTGGCGCGCTCTCTCTGTTCTACTGGCAGGACAGGGTGTTCCGTAGCCATCCGATGCCGCATCAACTGGAAGCGCTCCGCCTCGCCGGGGATCCGGGAAAAGCGCGCAGGGAGATGATGCGCGCGGTGCTGCTGGCGGGACTGGTGGGGATCCCGGTGGCGTTTCTGGTATACCTCTGGGGATTCTACGAGCTGGGGGCTGCTACCGCCCGCGTGAAGGAGTGGGGCACCGGCTACGGTTGGGAGACCTTTCCGCGTCTGCAGGGATGGCTGACAGACCCGGCCGCCGCGGCGCACGGCAGGCTTTCAATGGTTGCTTTGGGGGTATTGATCGCCGCTTCGCTGTCTGTGGCGCGCAGCCGGATCATGGGATTTCCACTCCATCCGCTGGGTTTCGCGGTGGCATCGAGTTGGGGCGTCTGGCACCTGTGGATGCCCATATTCATCGGCAGCCTGTGCAAGGCGGTGGTATTGAAAACCGGCGGACTGAAGCTCTACCGGAACGCCACCATGTTCTTTTTCGGCCTGATGCTGGGAGAATTTGTCGTTGGTTGTGGCTGGACTCTTTTCGGAATCGCTTTTGGCGTCAGGGCGTATGATTTCTGGCCCTGAGGGCGCTCAATCTGCGGCTGCCGGGCGCAGAGAAAGGGACGCGACGTGCAACTGAAGCTTCTGGACAACGGGAACGAGAAATCGCCGAAGCGCCGGCGGTCCCGGTCTGAAAGGACACTGCCCTACAGCGACATAGACCTGTCCCGCTGGCAGGACTATGCGGATGTCTCGACGGACTCGCTGTGGATCATCCCGTCGCGCAGCC
>CALCJH010000093.1 GCA_937967775.1 uncultured bacterium
CGCTAGGGTTGCGGACACATCCGTCCTGGGGGCCATGGTCTTCCGGGAACCGCGGGCCGACGAGGCCCGGGAGCCTTACGTCAAGTCCCCCTGGGAGGGGTTGCATGATTGGCTGGGGGGAGGCGATCAGAAGCTGCTTCAGGCGGCCGTGGAGGCCGAAGTGACGGAGCTTTTGGGCCGGGTACGGTGCCAGCGGCGGGCGACCGCGGACGGGCCGGCTGGGGCGTGGGGCGGCTGCGGGAGGCCCCGGAAGCTGCTGACCCCTGTGGGGACGGTGACGCTGCGGCGGCCGCGGGTGCGGGGCCCGTGAAGGCGGGGCTGGAGCGGGAGCGGGCGGCGCTGCTGATCGGCCTGAGCGGGCCTGGTGGACGGCCGCAAGGAGGTGGTGGCGGTCGTGCCGGGCTACCGGGAGTCGGTGGAGAGCTGGTCGGAGGTGCTGCGGGACCTGCGGGAGCGGGGGATGCCTGCTCCCCGGCTGGTGATCGGGGACGGGCACCTGGGGATCTGGGGGGGCGCTGCGGAACATCTGGCCGGAGGCGGAAGAGCAACGGTGCTGGAACCACAAGGTCCTCCATGTGCTGGAGCGGGTGCCGCACCGCCAGCAGGCGGTGGCTAAGTCCATGCTGCGGGCCATCGCCTATGCCCCCAGGCGGGCGGAGGCGGAGCGCAAGCGGAAGGAGTTTGAGGGGTGGTGCCACCGGCACGGGTACGGAAAGGGGGCGGAGACGCTGGGGCGGGACTGGGAGCGGATGGTGACGTTCTACCGGTACCCGAAGGAGCACTGGCGCCACCTGCGGACGACGAACGTGGTCGAATCGCCCTTTGCCGCATTGCGGCTGCGTACGGACGCGGCCAAGCGGTTCAAGAAGGTGGAGCGGACCACGGCTGCTGATGGTCGCCCAGATGAGGTTCCGGCGGCTGAACGCTCCGGAGCTGCTGGCCAAGGTTTACATGAGGGTACGGTACGAGGACGGGATCGAGGTCACCGGGAAGGAGGTCGCCGCCTGATGTTTACACGCTTTTTGACGGAACCCCCCGCACGGAGGTCCCGGCGCTGGCAAGCACTCTCCTGGCAGGGTACGCAGTAGGAGAGTTCCGGGACTAGCAAGAAGCGGTGGGCCTGTTCACCTGGCCCGTGTGGCGCTACACACTCCAGTCCGAGCACCATGCCCGCGACCGTGCCGTCGCTGCAAACCGGGCAGTGGTGGAGAACCAAGCCTTCTGAGCGGGGGTAGCCTGGCCGCAGCCCTAGTACCTCATCGTCGCTCGAACACCTCCGGGTTCACCACGTGCGGTGGGCGCTCTCCCCGGAGGACCGTGAGGACCTGCTCCGCTGCCAATCGGGCGGCCCGTGCGGTGGCCTCCCGCGTGTACCCTCCCAGATGGGGCGTGAGGACCACGTTAGGGGCCCGAAGGAGTGGCGAACGGAGCGGTGGCTCCTCCTCGAAAACGTCGCAGGCCGCGCCCGCGATCCATCCCTCCCGGAGAGCCCGCGCGAGGGCGGCTTCGTCCACAACGCCCCCACGGGAAGTGTTGACCAGGTACGCGGTAGGCTTCATGCGAAGTAGCTCCGCTTCGCCCAGCAGGTGCCGGGTTTCCGGGAGGAGGGGAACGTGCAGGGTGAGGAAGTCCGCCTTCCCGACGACATCCAGGAACGGGAGCAGGGAAACACCCAGCGCCCGTACCCGATCCGGATCCACGAGGGGGTCGGAAGCCACCACTTGCATCCCGAACCCCGTCCCGCGTCGCGCTACCGCCTGTCCAATGTGCCCAAATCCCACCACGCCCAGGCATTTCCCGAAGAGTTCCACCCCGAAGGGCCGAACCCAGCGACCCTCACGGACCGACTGATCCGCCTGCAGGATCCCGCGGGCCAGGACGATCATGAGCCCGAACACGAGCTCCGCCACCGCTTCCGCGTTGACTCCCGGGGTGTTCGTCACCACCACCCCGAGCTCCGTGGCGGTCTGGAGGTCTATAGTGTCCACCCCGACCCCCACTCGGGCGATGACTCGAAGACGGGGAGCACCCTTTTGGAGAGCATGCCGGCCGATCCGGTCCACGCCTGCGATGACGCCGTCCACCGCCCCCACCAAGTCCACGATCTCTTCTTCCTCCAGGGGCCAATCTCCTGGGGCGCTGAGAAGCCCCACGCCGGCCTCCTCGAGCCTCCGAGCGGCCTCAGGTGCTGCTTCCAGGAAAGGACGCGAGGTCACGAGGACGCGCCATGTACTCATGTCGAACCTCCTGCCGACAACATTGATTGCTCTGATTAGTAAATACCAAAGAGCTCCTGGAAACGATCAGGGCTGAGCAGTTCAGGATCCACCGGTAGATCCTTTCCTCTCCCTAGGACAAGCGAGGCCACCAGTTCGCCGGTCACGGGAGCCAATGAGACTCCCAGCGTGCCGTGTCCAGAGGCCACTATTAGGTTATCCAGCCCATGTGGCTTACCTACTACCGGAAGCCCGTCCGGTGTACACGGCCTTAACCCGCACCATACCTCTCCGCCAGCCGGGTGTACGTGGAGGTACCGCGCAGCTGCATCCCGGATGGTTTGGACGCGCCGAGCATTAAGACTATCGTCCCATACCCCAAGTTCGAGCGTGCCTGCCAGGCGCACCCGGCCGTCTTCCAGCGGAGTCACACCAACCCGCGCTTCACTCAGCATGACGGGCGATGCGGGAAGACGGTCGACTCCCCCGAGCGTCACGCTGTAGCCCTTGGCAGGCAAAATAGGTAGCCGGACACCCGCAGTCCGGGCAAGCTGGGTCGACCACGCTCCTGCAGCAAGGACCACAGTACCCGCGGCTATCCGGTTGCCGTCTGCACGAGCTATCACCCGCTGGCCCTCGCGTTCCAGGACCTCCACAGCCACGCCGATGCGCAACTGGACGCCCAAGACCTGAGCGTACCGTGCAAGCTCCCTCACGAGCCACGCCGGGTCAAGATGGGCATCCTGGCAAAAGTAAAGCGCGCCCACGACCTCTTGCGAAAGCAAGGGCTCACGGGCCTGGGCAGCTGGACCGTCTAGAACTTCCACTTCGATCCCCTCTCGCTCCATCAGATCCAGCGTGGAAAGACTCTCCTGGAATGCACGCTGTGTGGTGAACACTGACAGGAGTCCACTGCGGCGAAACCCGAAGACCAACCCATGCGCACATAGCTCCTCGTACAGCGCGAGGCTGCGGAGTTGCAAGCCCTTGAGGATGGGTATTGCGCGGCGCACGTGAGCAGCCGAGCTAAAATGGATGAAGCGCCATAGCCAGCTCCACATCCTAAGGTCGAGACGCGGAGGGATCCACAGCGGGCTTGCAGGGTCCAACATCCACCGCAGCCCCTGTCCCAGGGCACCGGGATGTGCGAGTGGAGTGCTGTGGGATGGAACCACCCACCCCGCGTTCCCCCAAGAAGCACCTGCCCCTGGACCCTTCTGCTCGAGAACCGCAACACTTAGTCCTTCCTGAGCCAGCCAGCACGCAGCACACAAGCCTACGACTCCTGCACCGATTACCACAACGTCCAGCATTTGCTCGACCCCCAGAGGGCAGGCCTTCTCGTCCTCGCAGGCTCTGGCAAACCCCCTTATTAGGTAACACGCTTGGGCTGCGCGTACATCAATCCTCTTTATCTACCCCGATCGATAGGCTTCTCCGTCTTTCATCGCCGCGGCTTCCGATCACTCCCCTCCAGGACTCGCAACACATCCTGCCGGGTACACCGCGGAATATCGCCTACGGTTGCCTGCGCGATAGCCGCTAGCGCAACACCATAACGCACACCTGCCCTTACATCGCCTTCCAGTAGACCCCATAACACCCCGGCGGCGAACGCGTCCCCACGGCCGATCGGATCTACCTCCTCCGCCTCAACTGCCCGCTCATGGTGCAGGCCCTTGTTGTCTACCAGGTACGCCCCGTCCGCGCCGGCCGTCACGATGGCTATTGGGAGCCGCCATCGTGACCGAATTTCTATTGCAACTTCTGCCGGACTGCCCTTTACACCCAGTACCTCTCTCACGTCCTCCTGCGATACGATCAAGACGTCAAGCATACCAAGCATAAGTTCCAGCGTTTCGCGTGCCCTCTCGG
>CALCJH010000094.1 GCA_937967775.1 uncultured bacterium
CCCCTACCGCCGCAAGCAGGTGGTCTTTGAGACAGTGCTGGCCGGGCAGGGTCTGCCCGGAGCAGAACCGCAGGGCGTCCTGGTCTCGGAGGTCACAACGGACCCGGCTCCGCCGAAGACCGTATACGAGCCCGGCCACCCCGACGCCGACGAGCGAGGATTCGTGACCCTGCCCAACGTGAACATCGTGGATGAGATGGTGGATCTCATCAGCGCGACGCGCTCCTACGAGGCCAACGTCACCGCCCTGAACGCCACCAAGGGCATGCTGATGAAGGCGCTGGAGATCGGGCGCAGGTAAGGAGGGCGGACTATGGCCATCGAAGCGATCCGTTCCGGCACGGCGTTCACGCAGGCTCAGCAGGCCACCCCGAAAGGAAACGGCGAAGGATTCGCCAGCGCGCTCACCGACGTGGCGAAGCAGGTGTCCGCGCTGGAGTCTCAGGCCAATGACATGGCCTTGAAGATCGCCTCCGGCGATGTGGCCGAACTGCACAACGCGATGATCGCCATGCAGAAGGCCAGCACGGCGCTGGAACTCACGGTGCAGGTGCGAAACAAGGTTCTGGAAGCTTACCAGGAGATCATGCGCATGCAGATCTGACCTGCGGTGTGCGGGGGCGAAGGGACCGGCTCGGGACCAAAACGCCCGCCTCCGGTTGCGGACGGGCCTTGCGGCCGCACTGGGACCGGTCACAGGGCCCGCATCCGCCCCACAGCATCGGCTGCAAAACGCGTGCGGCTAACGAGGGATGGAAAACAAACTCCGGTCGTTCTTTCAGCTCTGGACTAATCTGACTCCTCCGCAGAGGGTGGTCGTCTCCTTCTTCGCGGCGGCCCTGGTGGTGACGACGGTGGTCCTGGCCGTGGTTGCCAGCCGTCCGGACTACACCGTACTTTTTTCCAACCTGCGTCCGGAAGATGCCGCCGCCATCGTCCAGAAGCTGCGCGATTCCAAGGTGCCCTACCGCGTGACGGCGAACGGCACCGCCATCGAGGTGCCTTCCGCCAGCGTCTATGAGGTGCGCCTGAACCTTGCCGGGCAGGGACTGCCCCAGGGCGGCAACGTAGGATTCGAGATTTTCGACAAGAATTCGCTCGGCGTGACGGACTTTTCCCAGAAAATGAGCTATCTGCGCGCCCTGCAGGGAGAGCTTCAGCGCACCATCAGCTCTCTGGACGGCGTCTCGGACGCGCGGGTGCACATCGTGCTGCCGGACGACAGCCTTTACAGTTCGGAGAAAAAAGATGCTTCGGCATCGGTATTGCTGAGGCTGGACGGTTCCCGGCCTCCGTCGGATGAACAGGTTGCGGGCATTGTCAATCTGGTGAGTGCGGCCGTCGAGGGGCTCAAGCCGGAGCGGGTCAGCGTGGTGGACACGCGCGGAAACGTCCTGGCGGACGGATCCGGACAGGGACGGGACTCGCTGCGGCTGACGGCGACGCAACTGGATATCAAGCGCGCGACGGAGCGGGCCATCCGCTCCGACGTTGAGAGCATGCTGGATCGCGTGGCCGGTCCCGGGAAAGCCGTGGTGCGCGTGAGCGCGCGGATGTCCTTCGATCAGAAGCAGACCACCAGCGAGATCTTCGAGCCGGCAGGAGGAGGAACTCAGGGCGTCATCGCCAGCCAGGAGCGGACCCGGGAGGTCTACGGAGCCGGGGCGCGCGCCGTCGGCGGGGTTCCCGGGACGGCGTCCAATGTGCAGCCCCCGGCGCAGCGGCCGGCGGCCGCCCCGGCCGCCGGGCAGACCGGCTACGAGCGCGAGCAAGAGAGCACCCGCTTCAACGTGTCCCGCCGCACGGAGACTGTGGAGGGAGCGCCCGGACAGATCGAGCAGCTCAGCGTGGCCGTGATGGTGGACCGGGAGGTGGGGCCGGAGAAGCTGGCCGCCATCCGGCAGGCCGCCACCGCCGCTGCCGGCATAGACCAGGCGCGGGGTGACCGGATCGTGGTGGAAAGCGTGGAGTTTCCGAAAGAGGAGACCGCCGGGAAGGCGCCGCTGGCGGCCAGTCTGGGCAAATACCTGAACATCGGGCGCAACACCCTGGCCATCCTGCTTCTGGTGGGTTTCGCCCTGTTCATCCGTGGAGCGCTGGCCAGGCAGAACATCACCGTGGAGAACCCGCAGGCTGAGCCGGCGGCGCTCAGAGCCGATGGCGCGCCCGCCCTTGCCGGCGCCGGAGAAGATCTTGCGGCAGGAGCCTCCCCTCCGGCCGCCGCCCTCCAGAAGGTGGAGATGCCGGAGCTGACAATTCCGCTGGAGAGCGCAAAGGAGCTGGCCAAGCAGCAACCGGAAGAGATCGCAAATGTCGTCCGGACCTGGATGTCCGACGAGCGGAGGGCCGCATAAGGTGAGCCAGGCGGAGACACAGCAGCTGGAACACGCGGAGCACCAGGAAGCGCCTGCGGCAGCCAAACCCCGCAAGCGTCTCACCGGCACTCAGAAAGCGGCCATTCTGCTGATTACGCTGGGCGCGGAGGCCTCCGCGGAGGTCTTCAAGCTGCTGAAGCAGGAGGAGGTGGAGAAGCTTGCGAACGAGCTGGTCCGCCAGGAGCGGGTGGACGTGGAGACCAAGCGTCAGGTCTTCGAGGAGTTCGAGACCCTGTATTCCACCAGCAGCCTGCTTTCGCAGGGGGGTGTGGAATACGCCCGCAGCGTCCTGGAACAGGCGCTGGGCCCGCAGAAGGCTCAGTCCCTGCTGGAGCGCATCATCACCGCACGCGGCTCCGAACCGTCGGACTGGCTCCAGCACGCCGACCCGCAGCAACTGGCGCGCTGGCTTGCCAGTGAACAGCCCCAAACCATCGCGCTGGTGGTCACTCAGCTTCCCCCGCCGCGCGCCGCTCAACTGTTATCCACGCTTCCGCCGGAGGTGCGCGCCGAGGTCACCCTGAAGATCGCCAGGATGCAGTCCGCGTCCGCGGAGGTCATCGCTCAGATAGAGGACAGCCTGCGCTCCCGGCTGAGCGGAATGGATGCGGACGCTCAGCGGACGGTCAGCGGCGTTCAGGCGCTGGTGGAGATCCTCAACTCCGCTGAACGCTCACTGGAGCGCAGCGTGCTGGAATCGCTGTCGCAGCACGACGCCGAGCTTGCCGAGGAGATCAAGCGGAAGCTCTTCGTCTTCGAGGACATCCTGTTGCTGGAGGACCGGGCGCTGCAGATGGTGCTGCGGGAGGTCGAGCAGGACGATCTGCGCCTGGCGCTGCGGGGGGCGCAGGAGAGTGTGCGCGAGAAGGTCTTCAAGAACATGTCCGAACGCGCTTCGGCCACCATCAAGGAGGATCTGGAGACCATGGGACCTGTGCGCGTGCGCGACGTGGAAGCGGCCCAGCAGCGCATCGCACTGGTCATCCGTGCGATGGAGGAGCGCGGCGAGATCGTCATCGCCCGTGGCGAAGGCGAGGGAGCCGAGGAGTTTGTCTGAGGAGGCTGCAGTGGCACGAGGAAGTGGATTCGTCTTTGACCCGGCCAGCCTCCTCAAAACCCCCCTTTCCGCGGAAGAGAAGGCGCGCGGCATCATCGAGGAAGCGCAGAGAGAGGCGGACCGGCTGCTCCGCGAGGCGCAGAACTCCACCGAAAGCACCCGCCGCGCCGCCTGGGAGGAAGGCTTTGCGGAGGGCTTCCGTCAGGCCGCGGAGCAGTGGAAACAGAGCCTGGAAGACGCCCAGCGCGAACGCGACTCCGTGCTGCGGCAACTAGAGGAGCTTTCCACCAGTATCGAGCAGGAATGCCTGAAGCTGGCCCTGCAGATCGCCGAAAAGATTGTCCGTCACGAGATCGAGACCCGTCCGGAAACAGTGAAGGACATTCTGGCGCTGGCGCTCCGGCAACTGAAAGACAGGGCGAATGTGCGCATCCTGGTGAACCGTGCCGATCTTGAAATGGTGCGGACGGCGCGGGAGGACATCGCCCGCTGGGCGGAAGGTCTGCGGAACGTGGAGATCGTCGAGGAGCCAAGGGTCGAGCGCGGCGGTGTGATCGTGGAGTCCTCGGACGGCATCCTGGACGCCCGTCCTTCCGTCCAGATGGACGAGCTGAAGCGTAAGCTTGAGGAGGCGGACGGGCTGTGATCCGCCTCGCCCCTCCGCGCCTGGAGCGTTATCACCGGGCCGTGCGCCGCGCGAACGCTGTGCGGCTGAACGGCAGGCTGACCAGAGTGGTCGGGGTGCTGGTGGAGTCGGCGGGCCCCGCGGCGCACATCGGCGAGATCTGCGAGATCCACTATTCCCGGAACGATCCCCCCATGCTGGCGGAGGTGGTGGGTTTCCGCGAGGACCGGGTGCTCTTGATGCCCTACGGCGAGATCGCCCGTCTGGCGCGCCACGCCGAGGTGGTGGCCACAGGCAGATCGCTTTGCGTCCCCGGGTCAGAAGCGCTTCTGGGGCGGGTTCTGGATGGTCTGGGAAGACCGCTGGACGGAGGACCGCCGGTGGCAGCGGAAGAGCTCCTGCCGGTCCTCAGAGAGCCCCCCCATCCCCTGCTGCGCGAGCGCATCCGCGAACCGCTTTCGCTGGGGGTGCGCTCCATTGACGGTCTGATCACCTGTGGCACCGGACAGCGCGTGGGCGTCTTCGCGGGAAGCGGGGTGGGCAAGAGCACCCTGCTGGGAATGATCGCACGCAATACTGAGGCGGATGTCAACGTTATCGGCCTCATCGGGGAGCGTGGCAGGGAGGTGCGCGACTTCATCGAGCGCGACCTGGG
>CALCJH010000095.1 GCA_937967775.1 uncultured bacterium
AACCCGAATCTGGACGGCCTGCGCATCCGCGACATCCCGGGGCTTGCGGAATCGGGTGTGGTGATCTCGCGCATCCTGCACGAAGGAAAACTGGAGGTGGCGCATCCCGAGACGGTCATGCGGCTGGGAGATGTGCTGCACGCGGTGGGTCCGGAGAAGAAGCTGCGGCAACTGCAACTGGTCGTGGGCACTGAAAGCGATGTGGATCTCAAGGAGATGCCCAGTTCGCTCATCATCCGCCGTCTGGTGGTCACGCGGCGGTCGGTATTGGGCAAGACCCTGGAAGAGCTCGATCTGGTCGGCCGCTTCGGGGTCACTGTGACGCGGGTGAGCCGCGCCGAGATTGAGTTCACCCCCACGCGCGATTATCGCCTGCAGTTCGGCGACACCTTGCTTGCGGTGGGCGAGGAGGAGGGCATCAACAGGGCGGCGGCGGAGGTGGGGAACTCGGTCCGGCGATTGAACCATCCCGAGATCGTCCCGATCTTCGTCGGAATCGTGCTGGGGGTCATCGTCGGAAGCTGGCCCGTGGAGATCCCCGGAATGCCCGCGCCAGTCAAGCTGGGACTGGCGGGAGGCCCGTTGGTGGTGGCCATCCTGCTCAGTCGGCTGGGCAGGGTGGGGCCGCTGGTATGGTATATGCCCATCAGTGCCAACTTCATTCTGCGGGAGGTGGGGATCGTCCTGTTTCTTGCCTGCGTGGGGCTGCGGGCCGGGGATCAGTTCGTGGCCACTCTTGTCAACGGTGACGGCCTGCGCTGGATGGCCTGGGCCACCCTGATAACGCTGGTGCCGCTGCTGTTGGTGGCGATGGTGGCCAGGGCGATCTACCGGGTGAACTATCTCTCGCTGTGCGGGCTTCTGGCGGGCAGCATGACCGACCCGCCGGCCCTGGCCTTCGCCACGAACATCACGGGCTCCGACGCGCCGAACGTGTCCTACGCCACGGTGTACCCTCTGGTGATGCTGCTACGCGTCCTCAGCGCCCAGGCCATTGTTCTGCTACTGGTGCGCTGAAAAGTTCGCCGCTGCCTAGAACACGGTCTGCAGCTGCATCAACACGGCGTCGTTCCGGATGTCGCTGCCCTGTTCGTCATTCTTTTCATAGTTGATCTGGAAGCGGGTGGCCCCGTCGGAAGAGATGGCGCGCGTCCAGCCCACCGTCCAGCAAGCGGTAGCGTCGGAGGCGGTTGAACGGTCCGCATCAAGGTAGCTGTACCGCAGCGCAGCCGACGAGCCGCGTCCGATGTCTGCCACGGCCGTGGCATACCATCCCAGTTTCCTGCGCGCCCCGTCCCGCCCTTCGATGTATTCTGCCTGCAGCTTCCAGAGATCAGCCTGGTAGATCAGTTCCAGCCCGGTGCGATCGTGCCGGAGCCGGGGGCTGCCTCTGGCGCCGTCGTAGATGGCTGCTCCCAGATGCAGGGGCTTGACAGGTTTCCAGGTTAGCCGGGCCGCGATGTCCTTGCGGTCGTTGTCGTCGCCGTTGTTGATGCCCGCGCCGTTGAAGATGCCCAGCCAGTATTCTACTTCTGCGCCCTTCGCCGGACCGCTGACCAGCACGCCGATGTCCCTTCCCTGTGCCCCCAGGTCGCGCCCCGGCACGAGCGTCTCGGTGACCGGGCTGCGGTTGATCAACTCCAGCCGGGTGCTGGACTGAAGGTTCTCCACCCCGAACGGGATTTTGAACTGTCCGGCCTGAACACGAACCCCCGAGGGCAGGCGATAGCCGATGATGGCGTCCAGCAGCTGGGCTCGTCCCACATTCGCTGTGGATGTGGTTAGTGGAGGTCCCGCCGACACCCCCGTCACGGCGCGCCGCGACCCCGCGAGATCCCACTGCAGCTTCCAGTCCAGGGCGGGCAGGGGCGTTCCTTCCAGCACAACGCGCGCCCGCCGGATGTCGCCGCCATCATGGAATCCATCGGCTTCCGAATGCTGGTAGCGCGCCTGAATGTAGCCGCTGACCTTGACCGGTGTCTTTGCCGTCACCGGAGCGCCTGACTTGGCGGCGGCCGCCGTTTGCTCCTTTCGAGCTGTGGCGATCTCCGCCCGGAGCTCTTCGGCGTCCTGCGCCGTGATGATCTGCTTCTTCAGCAGATGCTCGATAACGATGTCCACCGGATCCCTTGGGGCGGCCGCCTGCGCGCCCGTGATCCCTGCCGCCAGCGCCGCGGCAATCAGCATCAGTGTTCTCAACTTCGGCCTCCTGCTGGCCTATGGATTTGCCTGCCGTGCGGTGCGCCCCGCCGGCCGGTCTACTCCGGAGTATCGGATGTTGAACAGGACATTCTGCAGGCTCCGGTCGCTGATTGTCGCAGATTCGTCCTCCAGTCGCCGGGCCGTCGCTGAACTGCGGTACCGGCATTGTGTTGAAGGGCGTCCGGGGCCGTGGTATACTGCCGGGGCGGGCTGGCCCGCTCCGGGCGGCGTGTGCCGGGCCGCCCCGGGACCGGCCCCTTTGCCGGAGGCCGGCAATGCCGCTCTAATACGGACATCGGAGGCACTTCCGGGCTATGAAGGCCATACTCACGAAGAAGAATCTGCTCGAAGGCATCCGCACCGCATCGCACGCTATTAGCGGGCGCACTGCTCTTCCCATTCTGGGGCACGTGCTCCTTTCGAGCGAAGAGACCACCATCCGGGTCTCGGCAACAGACCATCAGATCGGTGTCTCCACCGTCATCCCGGCTCAGGTTCTGGCGCCGGGCGAGCTGACTCTGCCGGCTTCGGTGGCGGCGGAGATCGTGGGCGCGTTTCCGGAGGCTGATGTGATTCTGGAATCCGACGATACCAACAACCAGGTGCGCCTTCGCTGCCCGCCGGCGGAGTTCAACCTGGTGGGACTGCCGCCGGGCGACTTCCCCGACCTGCCGGAAGTCACGGACGATGTCTGGTTCGAGATGGACGCAAAGCAGCTCCGGGCGGGTCTCAAGCGCACGGTGTTCGCTTGCTCTACAGACGAGCTGCGCACCATCCTGCTGGGCGTGCTGTTCAACTTCCAGGGCGACACACTGAAGCTAGTGGCCACGGACACCCACCGGCTGGCTGTGGACACCCGGATGGTGCCCGCCGGCGAAGGCCAGGCGAGTGCGGTGGTTCCGCAGAGGGCGGTCAGTGAGCTTCTGAAGATCATGCCGGACGAGGGAACGGTTCGCGTTCATATCTCGGAGCGACAGGTCATGTTCCGGCAGCCCGAGGCGACGCTGGTGGCGGCGCTCATTGAGGGGCAGTTTCCCAACTACGAACGCGTCATCCCCGCTGATTTCGACAAGAGATGGGTTATGCCCACGGAGCTGCTGACAGGCGCCGTGCGGCGTGCCAGCATCGTGGCCAGGCAGGACATGCAGCGGGTCGTGTTCCGCTCGCGCGGAGAGAAGGTGGCGGTTTCGGCCCGCGCCGGAGCCATCGGGCAGGCTTACGAGGAGGTGGAGGCGGTCCGGGAGGGCGACGATCTGGAGATCGCCTTCAACTGCGGTTATCTGATGGACGTGCTGAATGTCGTTGAGACCGACGGCGTGGCGTTCGAGATGTCTCAGTCGCTCTCACCGGCCGTGCTAAGGCCGGTGGGACAGCCTGACTATCTGTGCGTCGTCATGCCCATGCAGGTGCAGGAGACCGGTCTCTCCGATTACTAATTTGGGGGCCGTCCCTCAGGGCATTTTGCGGCCGCGCCGGGCATACCACTGTTCGCGCGCGGCCTTCGCTTCTTCCACCAGGCGTTTCACCTCGGCATAGGCGCGTTCGTTCACCAGCGCTGCAGCTTGCTTCTTGTCCTGCATCTCGTAGAGGTCATCCAGTTTGAGCGGCTGGCCGAAGTGTACCTCGATATGGCTGCGCTGCAGGCGCTTGCTGTGAGGGCGAAGCATCTCGTAGGTGCCCGCGAATCCGCACGGCACCACGGGGGCCCTGCTCCGCAGAGCGATCAGACCCAGCCCTGGTTGGAATGGTTGCAGTTCACCGGTCTCGCTGCGGTGCCCTTCCGGAAAGATGCCCACCATCCAGCCGCGCTCCAGGATTTCGAAAGTGGTTCTCAGCGCCTCGCGGTCGGCGGTTCCCTGCCGCACGGGATAGGACTCCAGCTTCCTGCACACCCAAGCCAGCAGCCGGTTGCCGGTGAAAAGCTCCGCCTTGCCCATGTAGGCCACCGTCCGGCGGACGGCGCTGCCCATCAGAGGCGGGTCCAGGTAGCTGATATGGTTGCTGATGATGATGACCGGTCCTTCCGGGGGGATGTGCTCCAGCCCTACGATCCGCCAGGTTCCCATAACGCGGAAGAAGAGACGGAAGAACCCGCGGATGGTCACATAGACGATGTTCGGCTCAAAGAGTCGCGTCAACATACCAGGCAACGATTCTGTCCACCACCTCATCCGGTGTCAGATGGTCGGTTTCGAGGATGTATGCGTCCGGGGCGGGCTGAAGAGGGGAGACGGCCCGTGTGCTGTCGCGAGCGTCCCGCTCCAAGATCTCTGCCAGAACCTCTTCCTCCGATACGATCTGGTTCTGCTTCTCAAAGTCCCGAACCCTCCGGCGAGCACGCTCCCGGGGGGAGGCCGTCAGGAAGACCTTCACCGCGGCATCCGGGAACACTACCGTTCCCATATCCCTCCCTTCGGCCACGGTGTTCCGGCCTTCAGCAATGCTCCTTTGCAGCTCCACAAGCCTGGCGCGCACTTCGGGCACGGCCGAAACGGGGGACGATGCCCGGGATACCTCCGGGGTGCGGATGAAGTCAGTCACGTCTTCTCCATCGGCGAACACGCGGGTGGCCCCGTCCTCTTCCCGGATCTCCACCAGGATATCGCCGGCCAGCGCCGCCAGCGCCCGGGCATCCGTGGGAGACACGCCCCTGCGAAGGACCGCGGCGGCGAAGGCGCGGTAGGTGCTTCCCGAATCCAGATGAAACCATCCCAGCCGTTTGGCGAGCATCCCGGCCACCGTGCTCTTGCCCGCTCCTGCGGGTCCATCTATGGTGATGACGTGGCAGGAATGGTCGGGGGCGGGAGGCTTCATCGCGTGACGCGCTCCAGCATCTCCAGGAAACCGGGGAATGACGTGTTCACGCAGCCCACATCCTGCACCTCCGTCTCGCCCGGGATGCAGCGGGCAGCGATGGCTGCCATCATCGCAATGCGATGGTCACCGAACGATTGGACTGCCGCTCCTCGCAAAGTCGCCCCGCCACGGATGATCATCCCATCAGGAGTGCGGCGGATGTCCGCGCCCAGTGCCGAAAGCGTCGAGGTCACGGTGGCCAGCCGGTCCGATTCCTTGACGGCCAGCTCCTGTGCGTCCCGGATCACCGTCTCGCCTTCCGCAAAGCAGGCGGCCAGGGCCAGCACCGGCACTTCGTCCACCATCCGGGGGATAAGCGACCCGCCGAACTCGCTGCCTTTCAGGGTACTGTGCCGCACCACGAGCGTGCCGGCTGGCTCGCCGGAGACCTCGCTCTCCTCTAGGACAGCAATTTCCGCGCCCATCGCCCGGAGCGCATCCAGCAGGCCTGTTCGGGTGGGGTTCAGGCCGACGTTGGTGATGTGCAACTCGGACCCCGGGCAGACCAGCGCTCCCACGATGAAAAACGCCGCAGAAGAGATGTCTCCGGGAACGTGTAAGGGCTGTCCTTTCAGCCGCGACCCCGGCTTGAGCGTGACGGTCAGGTCCTCGCAGATGATCTGCGCTCCGAACGAGCGCAACATCCTTTCGGAATGGTCACGAGACAGGGAGGGCTCCTTGACTACAGTCTCGCCTTCGGCGAACAGTCCGGCCAGCAGAAGAGCGGACTTGACTTGAGCGCTGGCCACGGGGCTTTCAAACTCGATCCCCTGAAGCCCCCCTCCCCGGATGGCCAGCGGCGCGAGGTCCCCTTTTCGCGCCAGAATAGTGGCCCCCATTTTGCGCAGGGGATCGCAGATGCGCTTCATCGGGCGCCGCCGGATGCTTTCGTCGCCCGTCAGGATGCTCAGAAACGGCTGGCCGGCGCACACTCCTGCCAGCAGGCGCAGCCCTGTGCCGGAGTTGCCGGAATCCAGGATGGTCTCCGGTTCGCTCAGGTCGCCTCCGTGGACCGTCAGCTCCGTGGCGGAGTGGGCGTCTATCCTGATGCCCATCAGTTTGAGCGCGCGCACCGTGTTCAGACAGTCTTCAGAGGGCAGGAAGTTGGTGATATGCGTCTCGCCATCCGCCAGCGCTCCCAGGATGGCCGCGCGGTGGGAGATGGACTTGTCGCCTGGTGGCGAGATCTCGCCGCGGAACGGTCCCTCTCTCTGAAGAGTCCAGTTACTCATTCCGGTGCCTCCTTTCCCGCCGCCAGTCCGGAATTCAGATGCCGTCCGGTTTCGAACCAGCTCTCGATCTCCTCCGGCGTTCCCTCAGCGATGAGTTCCTCCGCGCAGGCGAGCACTTCGCGGAACTGCCGGAGCGCGTCCAGAATGGGCCCCCGGTTGGCGCAGCAGATGTCCCTCCAAAGGGTGGAGGGGCTGGCTGCAACGCGCGTCAGGTCCCGGAAACTACCTGCCCGCACATCCCGCACACCCGGCCCTGCCGCCTCCGCCACGCGCAGAAAGGCTCCCGCGGCTATGTGCGGCAGGTGGCTGGTGCAGGCGACGATACGGTCGTGTGTCTCCGGGGACATCTCCACCACGCGTGAGCCAAGCGCTTCCGCGAAGCGGCGCACGAGATCCAAGGCAGGAGCGTTGCTCTGATCCGTCGGGGTCAGCACGTAGGTGGCGCCCTGGAACAGATCCTCCCGTGCGGCCTCCACGCCGGCGTCCTCGGACCCGGCCATGGGGTGTCCGCCCACAAAGCGCATCTCCGCAGGCAGCGCTTCGGCCGCCCTCACGATGGCCTCTTTGACGCTTCCCCCGTCCGTTACCACGCAGTTGTGCCCCCGCAGCAGCGGAAGCTGGCGCAGCTGCTCGATGATGGTCATCACAGGTGTGGCCAGGTAGAGCATGTCGCAGCGGGACGCGCCTTCCAGCAGGTCAGTGGTGAACTCGTCCACCGCCCCCAGGTCGCGGGCCAGACTCAGACGCTCTTCCGACCGCCCGATGCCGACCACCTGCCTCGCCAGCCCGCGGGCCCGTGCAGCCATGCCCACGGACCCACCGATCAGACCCACTCCGGCGATGCCGAGCGTCCCGACGAGAAAGCCGCTGTCGTCGTCTCCCACGTTCAGCGCCGTCTCCCGCCCCGCCCGCCGCTCAGGCGAGGACCTCCTTCAGGGCGGCAATGAACCGCCGGTTCTCTTCGGGCAGGCCGACCGTCACGCGCGCGCAAGTGGGAGTTCCGAAGATCTTACCGGACCGGATGATCACGCCCTTGCGCAGCAGCGCGTCCGCCACTTCCACGGAGTCCCGCCCCAGGTCCACGAACACGAAGTTCGCCTGAGAGGGGGCGTATTTCAACCCCAGACAGTCGAACGCCTCGCAGAACATCTTCTTGCCCTCGTCGTTCACCCGCCTGCTGCGGAGCACCTGGTCCGGATCCTGCAGGCTGGCCGCGGCGGCATACTGCGCCACCGTGTTCACGTTGAAAGGTTCCCGCACCTGATCCACAGCCCGCACCACCTCCGGGGCGGCGATGCCGTACCCCACGCGCAAGCCGGCCAGAGCGTAGATCTTGGAGAAGGTGCGCAGAACCGCAACGTTGCGTCCCTGCCGGACGTATTCGATGGACTGAGGATAGTCCGGGTGGTCAATGTATTCGTAATAGGCCTCATCCAGGACGCACAGCGCGCGTTCGGGCAGCCGGTCCAGCAGACGCTCCACTTCGGCGCGAGTGTTCATTGTGCCTGTCGGGTTGTTCGGGTTCGCGATGAACACCAGCCGCGTGCGCTCGTTGAACCGGTCGGCCAGCGCGTCAAGGTCGTAGGTGTAATCTTTCAGCGGCACCTCGTGCAGGGTGCACCCGGCCAGAAGCGCCGCGGCTCGGTACTGCACGAAGGTCGGTGCAGCCGTCACCACTTCGTCTCCCGGATCTAGGTAGGCCAGTCCCAGGCAGTGGATCAGGTCGTCCGATCCATTCCCGAACATCAGCATATCCGGCTCCACGCCGAGATGCTTCACCAGCTCCTGCCGCAACACATAGCACGAGCCTTCCGGATACATGCGGATGTTCTCCAGCGCCTTCCGCGCTGCTTCCAGCGCCTTCGCTGAGGGACCGAGGGGGCTTTCATTGGATGCGAGCTTGACGATGTCCGTGATCCCCAGCTCGCGCTGGACTTCCTCGATGGGCTTCCCCGCGACATAGGGGACCAGCCTCTGGACATTCTCCCTGGCAGTGATGGTCGCCAACGACGGCTCCTCCTGAAGATAGTGCAAGAGGCAGTCTAACATAAAGGCGCCGCGCGGGTCTACCGTCGTCGCGGCGCGCGGTGTTGTAGACGCAGGGACTGTCAGGGTGAGACGGTGACGATGTCCTGCGCAGTCCGCGGAAGGATCACGGGGCGTAACATTCCTCCAGGCTGTTCGCGGGAGCAGACGCCCGTCACCACCACATCCGCGCCCGCCGCCGGCAGGGGTATCCCGGGACAGGACACCCGCACGCCCGGATAACCGTTTGCGTCCTGCAGACCCGACCCGTCATCCACCGTGAAGCTGCTGCTCTGAGCGTCCCGGTGCGTCACCCGTCCCGCGATGCGGACCAGCAGACCGGCCGGAGCTGTTCCGGGGCCGGGCCGGAGGGCTCTACCCGTGGCCGCTAGCGCACGGACAGATCCTGACCCTTCCCGGATACTGGACGTCCCCAGAAGGCACGGCTCGCCTGACCCGGTGACTCCTACCGTCCCTGAGACCGA
>CALCJH010000096.1 GCA_937967775.1 uncultured bacterium
TGCCCGCTCAGCTCCAGGCACCGCTCGCGCTCCAGCAGAAATGCCCCGTCAGGATCCTCCAGGGGTTTCGCTTCCATCTGCGCCGCTCCCGCCAGCTCCGCGATGAGCGGCATCAACTGCTCGCGGCGGTCCAGAATGGAATTGATGCCGGTGACATCATCGGGAGAGAGCGTGAGGGCCGTACGCGTGAGCCTTATCCACTCATCCAGCAGCGCGTTCAGGCGGCCGAGCGAGGCGGCCTTGTTCAGCGTCGGGTCGGGGAGAGCCATCAGGCTGCCTCCTGAAGCTCCACTGGAGACAGCGCAAGCCTTTCCGCGCGGCTGCGCCGCTCCGCTTCCTGCCACGCATCGCGCAGTCCCTCGATTCCGGCGCGGACCTCGGCAAGCATCTCTAGATCATCCTTGATGTTCGCCTCCGCCAGGCGCAGATAGTACCAGTCGTAAAGCGCGGAGAGGTTCCGCGTAATCCCTTCATCCACCGAAGGATCCAGACTGGCCGCCAGCACGGAGAGGATGTTCTGCACACGCTGGATGCAGGAGTTCTGACGGTCGTGGTCCCTGCTCTGGACGGCATCCTCCGCCTCGCGCAAAAAGCGCACCATCCCGTCATACGCCATCACCACGAGACGCTCGGGGCCGGCCGTGGCCCCCTCATTCATCGCGTACTGCTGATAACCCCGCACTCCGCTCAACGGCGCGGTCCCCCTGTTGTGCTACTTGGTGTTGTTGCGGGACGCCGTCAGACCGGCCATCGCCTGCATCAGGTACTGCGACTGGCTCTGCAGTCGGCTCAGGCTGGCTTCCATCGCCGCGAACTGCGCCCGCAGACGTTCTTCCATGGTGGCCAGCCGATCCACCATACGGTTCATCTCTTCGTTCAGGGCGTCTATGCGCGTCTGGACGCCCTGCTGCAGATTGGTTAGCACTCCAGTGCTCGGGTCCGTCAGGCGCTCCAGAATGTCGGTCAACCCGGCAGCCACGCCCCGCGAATATGTCACGAATCCCTTGTCGCCGGTGGTGGTGGAGTTCACCAGTATGGAGAGGCCGTCGGTGGTGGCGTTTCCGGCATTGCCGGTCAAAATCTTGCCGTTGCCGGTAGCAGCCTCCCCGTTGATGGTGCCCTCCACGTCCACGCCCTGCGCGCCGGTCCCGGAGCCCGTCTCTCCTTCGGGACTGGTGCCCGTGACGTTCACCGTACCGAGCCCCGTAGAGCCGGAGGTATACGCGCTGACGGTGCTATAGGCGCTCACCACAGCCCGCGAGCCGAAGCCGGTGCTCGTCAGCGTCAGATAGTTGCCCGTGCCGGTTCCATCCGCCTGTGTTGCGGAGGCCACGACTCCCGTCGAGTCCTTGAAGGCGTTGATCGCGGCAACCACCTGCGCCAGGGTCATTCCGGCGGTCAGATTGATGGCCACTCCGTTGATGGTGACCGTCTCGGCCTGCTGCAACGTGCCGGACATCTCGGCTCCGGCGGTCACACGGGTCTGCGTGGCCAGGCGGGTGATCTGCACGGCCCAGCCCGAGCCAGTGCTCTCCTGCGTTGCGGAAGTGGCCGACAGAAACCGTATGGAGGGATCGGTGGCAGTGCCGGATCGGGCGAAAAGCGCGCTTACGCCGGACGGGTCGGATTCCAGCTTCGCCCGCAGCTCGGCCTCGTTCACCACCAGCTTCCCGCTGCTGGCCATTCGCACCCCGACGCTGCTTAGGGCGGACATTGCGGGCTGCAGTCCACTGACGCTGCGGACGAGGACGGAGGACAGATCCGACGTGATGCTCTGAAGCCCGAACTCGCCCAGCAGAGGACCACCCTTCTTCAGCTCCACGTCGTAGCTGGCGACCTCTTTGATGTAGTCCACGAAGTCGTTGTAGGCCTTGACCAGGTCCTGCACCTTCTGGACGATGGCGTTATTGTCCCGCGAAACGGTCAGGGTGAACTCGGAAGCCGAGACTCCCTTCACATTGAGGGTCAGGCCCGGAAGGGCCGACGTGATGGTGTTGGTGGAGCTCTCCACCACAATAGGGGTACCGCCCGCTCCGATCTGCACCCTTGCATTCGAGGCCGCGGTCACCACGCTGTCCGGCCCGGCGAAGGACAGCCCTGTTCCCCCCGACAGGCTGGTCTCGATCTGAATGGCTCCTGCGGTCCCGGTGGTCTTGCTGGTGATCAGCAGCCGGTAGGGATTGGAGCCTGAGCCGTCGTTCACGATGCTGGCGAAGACATCCGCGCCCGAGGCGTTGATGGCGTCCCGAACCGCCTCCAGATGCCCCGCTCCCTCAGGGATGTAGACATAAGTGGCGGCGCCGGTGGCCGTATTGGTGATGGTGATGGCGCCCGTTCCGATGCTGGTCGTGGTGGTGTCGGCGAAGCGCTGGTCCGAGCCCAGCTGATGAGCTCTGGCAACGCTCAAAACCTTCAGAGTATAGGTGCCGGCCGGCGCGCCCGTCGATGCCGTCGCCGTCAGCGCATCCGGGTTGGAGGACGCTGCGGCGAGGGTCTGAAAGGCGGACGCCGAGGCCAGCTGCGAGGCGCTCAAGCGCACGGCCAGCAGCCGCGCATTCACGTTTTGCCAGGCCGTAAGCTTCTCCGAAAGGGCATCACGCTGCCCCTTCAACAGCTCCACCGGCCGCTGCCGGTAGGCCATGATCTTCGCGATGATCTCGTCGGTCGGGATGCCGGAGGCAAGCCCGCTCACGCTTCCGAGTCCAGGCATTTTGTCTTGAACCCTCCCTCTGGTCGGCCGCGGCCGCACCTGCGGCCGTCACTCAAACCTCCAAATACCTTGCGGCGAGGCCAGCCCCGTGGCACTACTCATCAGGCAGCCATTCCCAGTTCGTCCACAGGGCTGGCGTGATCGTGAAGCTCGTGCAGATGATCGTAATGCAGCGGATCATGCACCCTGACAAGAGCCTGGCAGTCCACAATGACCAGCGCCGTCTGATGGTAAGCCGGCGCCTCCTGTTCGGGATTCCGGTGTGGGATGCTGGTTTTCGTCCGGTCCAACGGTCCTCTCTTCTACGCTGAGCCGGAGGGCCATTCAGCCACTCCGGACAGGGCGATCTGTTCTCACATTCGGGGGAAGGCGGCCCCGCCGCGAAAGGCGGGGCCGCTCTCGATTCCAGTCAGTCCCGGCTTACCGGAGCAGCTGCAGGAGAGCCTGCGGCGCCTGGTTCGCCTGGGCCAGCATCGCGATGCTGGAGTTCATCAGGATCTGGGCCTTCGTAAACTCGGAGATCTCCGCGGCGATGTCGGTGTCGCGGATCGAGCTCTCGGACGCCGCGATGTTCTCCACGGCGATAGACAGGGAGTTGATGGCGCTCTCGAAGACGTTCTTCTGCACCGCTCCCAGGTCGCCTCGCACGGTGGACACCTGCGCGATGGCCTTGTCGATCAGCCTCACGGCGTCGCGGGCGCCAGCTGTGGTGGTGACGTCGATGTCCGCCACGCTGGCAGCTGTGGTCTCAAGGCCTGTGGCCCCGACGCCCAGCTTGTTCGCGGCCGTCCCGGTGATGTTGACCGCCGCCGTCTCGCCCACCTGATAGCCAACCTGGAACTGCAGCGAGCCCTGTGTGACCACGACATCCAGGGTGCTGCTGGCTGCGCCGTTCAGATAGAACACAGCGCCGGCAAGGTCCGAGTTCGCCGGCCCGGTCCACGTTCTGCCGGATCCCGTGATATTGCTGGCGTTGACCGTGCCGCCCGTGAAGGACGCCACGACGTCCACTCCTGCAGTCACCGTCGGCGCACCGCCGAAGAAGCCGGCCTGCGTCACACTGCCGCTGTAGCTGATGTCGATCTTGGCTCCGGAGCCATAGGCGACACTGGTCAGGGTGATTGTGTTGCTGCTCTGCGAGGCGGTGACGCCGGTCTGACCCGACACCGCGTTGATCTTGGCGACCGCCGTCGCTGCCGTGTCCGTATCGGTCAGCGCAACCGCCACGTTGTTGATGATGATTGCGCCGTTCTGAGCAGTGTAGGCAGCGGCGCCCGCCGCAGTCCGCTGGGTGGCGGCGGTGTTGATGGTAATGGTGTATGTCCCGGCCTTGGTCGCCGTTGTTCCCGAGATGAACTGGCCATTGGCAAGGCCCGAGGTTACCTGAGCCTGCACGCCGGCGGTGCCGTCCAGCAGCTTGCGTCCGCCGAATGCCGTCGTCTCCGCGATCCGGTTCAGAGCCTCGATGGCCGAGCGGATCTGGGCCTGATCGGCCGCCAGCTGGGTGGCGTCCACCGCACCGGTGTTCAGCGCGTGCACCGCCAGGTCTCTCATCGAGCGCAGCAGCGAGTGCACCTCGGTGAGAGCGCCTTCCGCGGTCTTCACCATGTTGACGGCGTCCTGGGTGTTGGAGATAGCCTGCTTCAGGCCGCCGATCTGCGCGCGCAACGCCTCGGAGATAGCCAGTCCGGCCGGGTTGTCCGCGGCACGGTTAATCTTGTACCCGGACGACAGCCGCTCGATGGAGCGGGTCACCATGTCGTCATTCGAGCGCAGGACCCGGCTGCTCTGGAGCGCGGCGCTGTTCAGATTGATGCGAAGCGACATTTGAGATCCTCCTTGAATGTCTGCCCCTTCAGGATTTCCCGTCCGGCCTCATGCCGGACGCTTGCATTCGAATGAGCCATTTCGCCAGACCGATTCGGCTCCCGCAACGGTTTCGGGCGACCTCAAGCGTGACACTCTGACCGTCCACGCCACCTTTCGGGAAACAGGTCTGACCCGTGCCTTTCAGCAAACCACCGAGGGCCGGGTTCGGCCATTCATCTGGGTTGTTCCACGGCA
>CALCJH010000097.1 GCA_937967775.1 uncultured bacterium
GGTGATGGAGGAGGCTGCGTCCCCGGCCGAAGCCTGAGGAGTAGCTGTCATCCATCGCGGGATACAAGCCATTCACGGGGCGGCCCGACGGCCGCCCCGGTCTTATTCTCCGGCTAAACTGGACGGAAATCTTCAGGGCAGACCTCCACCCGCTGGCCGCCGGATTGCTCGGATTCCACGCAGCGCAGCATCAGGGCGGTGGCCACCGCCGCGACATCTGCTCCGCACAGAGGCTCCTCGCCGGTCCGGATGCAACGGGCGAAATCCGTCAGCAGGGCATAATGACCTTTGTCCGGTTGCACGGGAAGGATGGAGTTGTCCCCCTTCTCCAGTGCCTCGCGCTGAGCGGCCAGGGTCCGGCGGTAGTACCCCTCGATCCCCTGCACCGCAATTTCAGGGTAGCGGTCGTTCCAGAAAGGGAAGGTCGTGCGGAACGGCTCATCAACAACACCGGCCACCCGCATTTCGCACAGATGGTCCAGCACGATGACCGCGCCATTGTGGTAGATCTCCACCAACTCCTTCGGGTAGCCGAAGCTGCCGAAGATGCTCTCGAAGATCACGGCAAGCGATCCGTCCTGGTATCCCACCGTGATGACGTGGTTGCCGATCCGTTCCCCGGCCACCTGCACCCAGCACGGATGCGACGGGATGAAGCAGCCCGCCAGATCCAGGAAATGCGTCATCTCGTTGACCAGCGCTCCCGCCTGGAATGCCCATTTTTTCCACGACCAGTAGTCGTCGTTGATCCGGATGAGCACCATCGTCCGGCGCTCTCCTTCCAGTGTGGGGCGCTCGCGGCCTTCCCGGTCCCACCGCCAGGGGGGAGATATAGGACTGTCCCGGTGCTTCTGCAGCACGCGGACTGCCTCCCGCACGGCCGGGGCGGCGCGGCGGTTGTGTCCCACCGTGAAGCGGATGCTCGTCTCCCTCACCACCTGCAGCACGCGCCGGAGTTCCGGGAAGCTTTCGGCCATCGGTTTTTCCACGTAGATGTGCTTTCCCGCCCTGGCGAACAGCTCGATGAGCGGCAGACGCGCGCTGTGGCTGGCCGCGATCAGCACAGCCTCACATTCCCGGGCCCCGACCACCTCGGCCGCTTCGGATGTCTGGCGCTCCGGTCCGAAGCGCTCCACGGCTGTCTGCAGGGCGTGCGGGTCCGGGTCGCAGCACCACAGAAGCCGGAAATCCGGATGGCGCGAAAGGTTCGGCAGGTGCATCCCCTGCGCCATCATCCCGCAGCCGACCACAGCGATCCCGACCCTGTCCAAGGTCTGTTTCTCCTCACGGACGCTTTAGAGAGGCGCGGGCGTCCCTCCTGCGCGGGAGCCGGGCTCCAGGCACGGTGAAGATGATGCCGGGAAACCGGAGAAACGTGTGGGGAAGGTCCGTATGAGCTACTCCATCGGCTAGCAGGCCATCAATCTCGAAATGCCGGAGCGCGTGGCGCACACAGAATATTGCTCTCATCCGCTACTGGTGAAGGAGGTAACCGGCCACGACCCGCGCGAAGACCCCTCCGCAGGCGCATTTTCTATGATGCGGTGGACATGGACATCATGTGGTTCACCAACGACGGCCCCCCTGCCAAAGGCCGCCGCACAAGTATGGGACATTATAACTCTGGCCAACTGCCGGGCGTGGGCGCGCACCTCCATCCCGTTTTTCATCTGCCACGACGACATCGTGTGGACCTCCGGCCCTGTGTTCCATCCGGAGTGGTATCGCCGTTATGTCTTCTCTCGCTACGCGCGGTTGTGGGAGCCCCTGAAGGAGGCGGGCAAGAAAGTGCTGTTCTGCTCCGACGGAGACTTCACGATGTTCGCGGACGATCTCGCCGGCGCCGGGGCGGACGGATTCATCTTCGAGCCCCTTACCAGTCTGGAACAGATCGCAGGGTGCTACGGGTCCACAAAGGTCATCGTCGGCAATGCGGACACGCGCATTCTGACATTCGGATCACGGGAGGAGATACGGCGGGAGGTGGAGCGATGCATGTCGGCGGGTAAGCCCTGCCCCGGTTTCGTGATGGCGGTGGGAAATCATATTCCGTACAACGTGCCCATCGAGAATGCGCTCTACTACTTTGAGCTTGTGCGGCGGATGGGACGCCGCTAGGCGCCTATCCGCTCCACCGTCCAGATGACGCTCCACGAGAGGGTCTCTCCGGGGCCCGCCACCTGACAGGCTTCCTCTTTGAAAGCCGCGTCCAGCCGGCTGATGCTGCCCGCCACCGGTTCCAGCGCGCACTCGAACCGCCTGATTCCGTCCTCGTCCGGGTAGCCGCCGTTGTTCCACCAGATGGCCAGAGTAGGGAATGTCCCGGCCGGATACCGGGCCGACAGCCGGATACCCTCTGCGAACCCGATAGCGAATTCCCCGGGAGTCGCATTCTGGAGGTAAAGCATACTTGCGGTCCCATCCGGCCTCTGCAGAAGCCACCTGGCCAGCGCTCCGGCCGTCATCTCCTCTGGGGGCTGCCCCATCTCCGCGATCAATCCACTGAACGGCGGCAGGACCAGCGAGCGGATGCTTCGGACCGGCATCAGGGGATGCATAACGTGTTGGAATGGGACGGTCTCACCACCTTCGTTGCGGACCCGGAAGTGCCATTCCAGCGCAGACTCCGTAAAGACCATCTGTCTCTCGAACAAAAGTGGCAGGGCACGGCTGCGGACCCGGCAGGAGAGGGTGTCGCCCGCCGTTTCGCATTCCCAGGGCAGCCAGCACAGCTCGCCGTGATCCGGCACTTCCCATTCCGATCCCGGATAGGGGCAGGCGTCCACCGAAGGGAGACAGTCGTCGTAGCCGTATACCGGCCGCGTCTCGTAGCGGCCATAATCCGCTTCCGGCGGCCTGAATGAGGAAGGAGCCTCCGTCAGGAGGCTCACTCCATCGCAACACAGCAACGAGACCCGTCCTCCGTCCTCAGGCAGAAGTTCCACCTCCCACGGACCGGCAGCGAACCGGATGCTTCTCACAGCGCGACGCCTCCCACGCCTGTAAGGTCGCAGTAAACCGCGACCCCCGTCTGGTCCATGATCTGCACCACGCCGTCCAGTGATTCCCAGCGGGCCCACAGATGATTGTGCAGGTCCACCACGAGAAACCAGGCGCGCACAGGCGTGTTGTCCGGTCTGACAAGATAGCCGCCCACGTGCTCAGGCCTCCTTTCACGGGCCTTCGCCGCCGGGCGGCCTGCTTCCTGCCGTGGGGAAACTCTAGGAGGAGTAGCTCAGCAGTCTCTGCTCCCCCTCCAGAGCGCGCAGCGGCGTCAGATCCTGCGTGACCTCCAGCGTTCCCAGATACGCTCCCTGCGGATCCCGCACCGCGAAGTAGCGGATGTGGACGAACCGGCCGTGGAAGTTGATCCAGAACTCCGCGACATTCTGCCGGCCTGCTTTGAAGTCACTCAGGATTTGATCCACCACGTTCACGCTCTTGGGAGGATGGCAGTGCTGCACCTTGCGCCCGATGACCGCCCGGCTGCGGGAGAAGATCCGCTCCGGTCCTTCGCTGAAGAAGCGCACTGTGTCGTCCGCATCCACAAATGTCAGGTCTACTGGCAGTGTGCGGAAGATGGCCTCCAGCTGCTCGAAGGTGAGAGACCCGTTCGGGAACACCACGCTGGAGTCTGACGGTGGCTTCAGAGGATTCACCGGCGCGGCCTGTTCCGGCGGCCGGTAGCCCTCCCGGGGGTCTACCAAGCACCAGCCATACTGCGGCGACTGCTGATGGATCTCGGCCCATTCGTCTTCCGTCAGGGTCTCAAGGGCCATCGGGAAGAGGATGTTCTCCTCTTTGTAGATCATCTCCTCTATCGCGCGGAGCGCCGGCTCAATTGCCTCCGCCAGCCTCTCTGGCCGGACCCCGGATGCGGGCTGGAAGCGCGCCGCCACGTCGTGGGTGGCCTTCAACAGCGCTCGCGCCTCATCGTCTTTGCCCCACATCACTTTGGAAGGTCCGGTGATGCCGTGCCGCTCCAGGAAGGAGAAGAGCAGATGCTCTTTGCGGGAATAGTGCTTCTCCACGTCCATCAATTCGTTTAGGGCCATGCGCAGCCGCAGCAGCGCTGCCTCGGCCTCATAGGCTGACGTCGATTGTGCCAGATCGCGGAGCGCCTCTCGCGCCGCCGTCACGGACGCGGCAAGCGCCAGATTCTCGCGCTGGAGCGTATCCACGGGGTGCCCCGGCGGTACCTCCCGGCCGGGCGGGGGCGCAATGAAGTCTCGCAGAACGGAGGCGTGCAGGTCGCACATGGACTGCACTTCCTGCACGCTCATCCCCTCGGCGATGAGCTCCTGCTCCATCGCCGCGATCTCCGTGGCGTCGGTCTGTCGCACTAGTTCAGCCAGCTGGCTTCGCACCTGCTCCGGCGCCTGTCCGGAGTGCAGGTGCTTGATGATATGCTTGAGTGTCTCGATCCTGTGCTGGCGATTATTGATCAGCTCGCTCATCTCGCGTCCTCCTTGCGCTCCCATGATGGGTTGCCGCGGAGGAGCGAGCCTTGACCGGGGTCAAAGTTGCTGCGAAACGATCGTGATATGAGGGGTTATCTGTTAGCCCGGCGCTGGAACGCCTTTCCCCGGTCGAACTTCTCGGCCTTCTCCATCAGCCGCAGCACCGGCATCTTGCCGTGGGTCCACTCGTTGAACCAGCTATCGTATTCCCAACTCATCTGGGCGAAAAGCGCATCCCCCCAGTATTCCGGGTGGTCAGGGTTGAAGCGCTCGAAGATGCCCATGTTCAGGACGGCGTGGCGCACGAAGCCCACGGGTGGATACGTGGAGTCGTCCCGGTTGCCAAGAAACGCCCCGCCTTCTGTGCTGAGGATGGGGATGGGATAGGGCAGGTAGCGGTCCATCAGCAGCATGATCAGCTCCCCGGCGCGGTAGCAGGTATTGTCCTGAAGCAGACTCCGAAGACGCTCCTCCGGAGTGGAGCCGGGCATGTTCTTCTCGCGGTTGAACGGGTAGTCCAGAGGGTGGTTGATGGGACCCA
>CALCJH010000098.1 GCA_937967775.1 uncultured bacterium
CCGCAGCCCAAAGGCTGCGATTGAGACCGGGAGAGAAAGGGCTGAGATGAACCTCAAGACTGCGACACGGGCAGCGCTGAGCCTGGCGCTGCTCATCCTCGTATGCGAAGCTGCTGTCGCATACAGCATCGTGAACGTTCCCACTGCCAACCAGGCGGCTTTGCGGGAAGTGAACCTTGCCTACTACAGCATGTCTGTGGACAGGCTGCCGGTCACGCACAAAGACATCATCATCATCTACTCCACGGTGGCGCCCAACTTCGAGGTGGAGTATTTCCACATCAACATCAACAAGGGGGCTCCCTCGCAGAATCTGGTGAACGCCAGCTACCGAATCGTCACCGAGACGCCGCAGATCCCGGATGTGGTGCTGGGCGCGAAGAATATCTTCGAGGATGATCACTCGCCCAATCCCGATGAGCAGAAGTGCTCCTATTACATCGCCACCGCAAAGACCCTGAACCCGCCGAAGTCGGGAGCGGCCTGGCAGCCCGTGGTGCGTCTGCATGTGAACTACGGCACTCGGGAGCACAGGGGACTGTTCGGTGGTGTCCAGATCGCGGTCACGCCGCAGCTGGGGATCGCGGCAATGAAGTTCTCCAGCTCACCCTATGTGGACACGTTTTTCGGCAACTCGATGGAATATGCCGTCGTTTACTCGCTCGGGAAAGGACGTCCCACGCTGAAGGTGGGCACTCTGGGCCGCCACGAATGGGTGGGACTGGATTACAGCATCTTCTTCTGAGAGGATCTGGATTCCGGACGGCAGCCCCGGCCTGCAGCTTCCTGCTATCCGGGGGCTACCGTGGCTTCCTCGTTTCCGCACTGCCGAACTCACGGAAGATGACGGGAGGTGGGGCAGCGCCGCCACGCGTGCAGACGCCTGAAGCCCTCAGCATACTCCACGCCGCAGGCCAGACCCCGGAAGCGTCCCTGCACGCGGATCATGTCCAAAATGTCTATGCCGTCGTGGTCCTTCAGCCATCGGACCTGACTCTCGTGGCAGCTCATCATGGCGAGCTTATCCTCAATGACTTCCGTGATATCCACATATTCAGTGGGAATGAACGCTGCGCCGGCCAGACTGTCCATATAGTAGAGCGGCGGGATCCCGTGCGTCCGCTCGTGACCGGTCTGAACGTGGGGCAGGGAGGCCATGAATGAGCTGACGAATACCAGTTCCGAGACGATCCGGTGATCCAGATGATAGTCGTCAGGGTTGTGCGTGATGACCACATCGGGACGCGCCTGCCGGACCATGTCAATGAACATCATCCGGGTCTCGTGGTCGTGGTAGATGAACTCATCGTGGATATCCAGCCAGATGAGCTCCGCCCCGCAGAGGGCGGCCGACGCGGATGCCTCTTTTTTGCGAATCTCCTTGAGCTCTTCCGGCGGGATCACCATATGTCCCTGCTCGCCGTTGGTGGCCACGCAGATGACCACCTCGTGCCCTTCGCGGGCGTATCGCAACAGGGTTCCGGCGCAAAGGATCTCGATATCATCGGGGTGGGCGCCGACAGCAAGTATTCTCAATGTGGCCATCCTCCTTTTGATGTTATTGATCCGGTCCGACAGGCAGCGCTGCACCGGCCCGGGTGATGCTAAAAGTAGATCCCTTCCCGCCGCCACATGTCCAGAATCAGCTCGTATCGGGACAGTCGCATTCCGGTATAGATGCAGTTGCTCGTGGAGAAGATGTATCCATACCCGGGCATTCCGTGCCGCAGGGCATAGCGGGCGGACTCGATGCACTCCTCGTCCGTCCCTGTGTCCAGCAGTCCGCAGTTCACGTTGCCGATCAGGCAGACCCGTTCACCGTAAAGCCGCTTGACTTCCGCGATATCCACTCCGGCTTGAGGATCAAGCGAATGCAGCGCGTGAGGACCGGCTTCTACGAGCTGATCAACAATGGGCATGATATTCCCGTCGGTGTGCTTGATTGTGTAGAACCCCATCTCCCGGTAGCCCGCTATGAGTTGCTTCAGATACGGCGCCACAAACTCCGCGAACTGATCCGGACTTAGAAAAGGGCCAGTGTTCAGGCAGTAGTCAGAACAGAGCGCGAACCCGTCCAGGCAGCCGTGTTCCCGCAGAACCCGTCCGCGCTCCAGTGCTGCTTCAACCATCCTGGCTGCCTCGTCTTTCATACCCACGGGGTCGTCCGCCATCCGGTAGCTGAACTCCACCATCCGATCGCCGGACGGGATACCGAAGGTCGCATCTCCGTGGAGCATCAGGAAATATCTCTGCCCGGACCGGTCGCGTATCACGTCCAGAAGCCGCCGCGTTTCATCGAGGTCGCCGGGGTTCGGATGCACAAAGATCGCATCGTGCTGAAAGCGCTCGGCAGTGGCGATGAAGATGCCCGCGATATCCTCTCGATGGAGCTGGCGCTCCTTCTCCTCCATCTGGTCCCACTGGTCGTAACCTCGGTGCAGGGGGTGAACCTTCCCGAACGCCTCCATGGTGAGGAAAAAGACCAGCTCGAAATGGGGTACGCGCCCCTTGATAGGCCTGCGCTCCAGCGCGGCAATGAAGCGTTCACGCGGCATCAGTTCCTGCCTGGCCGTTATGTCCTGCATTTATTTGATCTCCTTCATTGCGATGAACGGCCTAGAGATAATGGATCCGATCGCGGTATTGCTCTAGCAGACGCGCGTTGTATTCGTCGCCTCCGTCCAGATTGGCGCTCATAAAGACAGGCGGCTCGATGCCCCTTGCAAGGCAGAGCTCCACCACCTCGACGGTGAGAGCATTGACCAGGGCGATGCCGGTGAGGGACGAAAGGGGACCAATTCGCTGAGGACACCCGGCAACCTCCACAGCCGCGTCTCCGGCGGGCGCTGCGTTGTCCAGAACCACGTCACACAGGTCCACAAGCTTGAGTCCCGAGGAGTCGCGGCTTGACACGGCCGACGAATACTCCACAGAGGTCACACCGATGACCTTCATCTGCCGCTCCCGGGCGGCCCGCGCCATGTCCACAACTACCGGGTTACGGCCCGAAGTGGAGGCTATGATCAGCAAGTCTCCCGCCGAGGCGGGCGATGAGAGGAGCAGTTCCCGCCCGAATCCGGGGATCCTTTCGAAGCGTGATGTCGCAGTCACGGGTCGGACTGAGAGGTTCATTCCGTGTGGATAAATGGGGTTGACCAGCATCAACCCGCCGGTGCGATACACCATCTCCTCCGCAATCATGAACGAGTGGCTGGCACCGAATGCGAACAGACTGTTTCCCCCGGCAATTGCGTCTGCGATGATACCGGCGGCCTTCCGAAGATTGTCCGTCTGCCCTGTCCGTATCTTTTGCAAAGCGGCGGCGGCCGCTTCAAAATAGCTTTCCATCGGCATAGGTCAGTAGCCCTTCTCGTTATAGCGCTGAAGGCACTGCTTGTAATAGGCCGGACCCTCAGGACGATTCACACTCATAAAGACTGTCGGCGGGTCGCCTTCTGCCGCCATCTTCTCCATCACCGTCCCCCAGAGCATCCAGCCCAGGACGGTCATCGCCACGCCGGAGAGAGGAATCGCTTTCACCTCCAGTCCCGGCACGTCCACGCAGGCATCTCCGTAAGGAACGCCGATATCCAGCACAATGTGCGCGGCATCGCCCAGCTTCTTACCGGACGGATGTTGGGACTCTACGCGTGAGGAATATTCCGTAGAGACCAAGGCTATGACCGTGACACCCCTCTCACGGCACGCCAGGGCCATCTCCACGGCCTGACGGCTCCTGCCAGAGACTGAAGACAGCAACATCACGTCGCCCGCCTTCAGAGGGCTCTGGAAGACAGCGAGACGAACGCGCACCAGATCGGCGTCAGGGTCAGAGGGACGTTGCTGCTTGATGCAGTCGGGCAGGGGGGCCTGGACGCTCATCGCGAAAGAGAAGCGCTGCACCGCCGCGAGTCCGCCGGCGCGATTGATGAAATCCCCTTCCGTCCCGTGTCCGATGTTATGGCAAAACACCGCCCTGCCCGACCGGAGCGCCTGGACCACCAGATCCGCTGCGCGCTTTACTTGTTCCATCTGAGCGGACCCCAGGAAATCCAGAAGATCCCGCACCCGATCCAGATACTGCAGGGCTACCATAGCGTCATCCTCCTTGAGCCGCCTGCGGCCTTGCACGAAAGAGCTCGCCAGCGGTCTCAAGCAATCTGGCGCGCTGCGCTGGATAGTCCCCTCCAGAGATTCGCCTGAGTATAACCAACGCCGCCCCAATGACCGGTGGGTGCCTGACCTGCACCACCTTCAAAGCCGGCGCGTGCTCCGCCAGAACCGCCTGCAGATGCTCAGCATACAGACGCGAGTTTGCTCCCACACCACCTGATAGAGCCGCCGTGCACTGCTTGGCGAGCAGGCCGGCGCTTTCGACGGCGTCCCGGATGGTCTGTGCGAGATCGGCAGCCGCCGACTGGAGGATCCTGAGTGCGATGGAATCTCCTTTTTCGGCTTCCCGGTCCACGATGCGCGCCAGGGCCGCGATCTCTGCCCGGTCTCTGCGCTCCAGCGAATAATCCACAAGCCTCCATCCGGACTCCTCCGGCGATTCTCCGGTGCAGGAACGGTAGACCGGCTCGGCCAGTGACGTACGGCGCCTCTCCGACCACCCGGAACAGGCGGCGGCCCTCATCGCGTCGCGCCCGATCTGATATCCTCCCCCATGGTCGCCCAGCTCGGGACCGAGCCCGTCCAGCAGCACTTCGCGCCCCTCCGGCGAACGGGCATAGACCAGAGCTCCGGTCCCGGCGATGGCCACTACTCCCCATTCCAGTCCGGCCAACGCCATCGGGCAATCCTGCTCGCGCACCGCGTGCCACATTGTCTGAAAGGCCCCGCGCAAGGGCTCGATGGGCGGACCGGGATCGGGCGAAATGTTGTGGTGCAGAAATGCCGGGCTGAAATCCGCCAGGGCCTGAGAGACCGCACGCTCAAGACTGCGGCGGCTGCGCCCGGAGCCGGTCACCCCGCGGCCACCCTCCGGGTCTTCTATTCCACTTCGTCCAGTAGCGAGGGCCGTTCCGTCCGCCTGGCACAGCAGCGCATCACACTTGCTGCCGCCTCTATCCACTGCGAGGATGAACGTGCCAACTTCAGGATGTGCTTCCATAAACGCCTTGCCCGGCTGTGCCTCCAGCACCATAATCCGGACCGCTGGAGAGTTCGGCTCCTGGGTACTCCCAGTCCTGCTGTAGTTTGGCGCAACCGGAAACGCCGTTGTCAGCCGAGAACACGCAAAACCTGAAAACTCCCGGCTTTTTACCGTTACTTCAAAGGCAGCGGTGTGTTACAACACCTGTAAACTGAGGCCAGAACCAGCAAGAGGAATGTGAAACCATTGCCCACTGCCAGGATGATGCTTGAGATGACTGTCCGGGATGTCGAGGAAGGTCTGCAGCAGACGCAAACCATCATAGTCCCGGTCGGCATCCTGGAACAGCACGGCTACCATTTGCCCCTGAGCGTTGATATTCACAACGCTGTGGAGCTTGCGCGGCGCGCCTCCGAAAGGACCGGCTGCTTTGTGGCACCACCCGTGCACTACAACTTCTCGGGAGGAACGCTGCCCGGCACCATCAACATCAGTCCCCAGGTGTTCTCCCTGATGCTGATGGACATCCTGCAAAGCCTTGTGATGCAGGGGTTCAGAAGGATCATCCTGCTTCTAGGCCACGCTGGCTCGGAAAGCCAGACCGCAGCCCGGGACGCAGCCCACCACTTCCAGCGGCTCCGACCGACGGTCCCCGGACTGGTGATCTCCGTCGTGCCGTTCACGGAGCTTTCTCCCACCATCCAGCAAGCGATGGAGAGGGGCGATTACCACGCGGGATTCTATGAGACCTCCCTGATGCTCTACTTGAAACCCGAGCTGGTGCGGATGGATCTCGCGGCGATGGACGATCCTCCGGTAGCGGAGATGATGCGCCGCGACCCGGACGCCTACGCTGCAGCGGAGAAGCGCACGGCCAGTGTCTTCGAAGTGCCTCGGGTGACCCAGGATCCCCGGATCAGGGTGGGGGTTATGGGGGACTTTAGCGGAGCCAGCGCTGAGGTCGGAGAGATGATCGCGGGCGAGTGTGTGGATGGGCTCGAGACGATCATCAGGCAGATGGAGGAGTATAACTGCGAATGATTCAGTGGGGAATCATCGGTTGTGGCGGGATCGCGCGACGGCGCGTCCTGCCGGCAGCGACGGAGATGCGATCCACCCGGTTCGTGGCGGTGATGGACGCCGATCCGGATGTGACCCGGGAGGTTGCTGCAGAGAGCGGAACGCGCGCATGTTTCAGCGTAGAAGACATCCTCAATGACCCTCAGATTCAGGCGGTCTACATCGCCACACCGGTCTACCTGCATCACCCACAGGCTCTGCTGGCCGCAGCAAAAGGGAAACACGTCCTGCTCGAGAAACCTCTTGCGCTGACTGTGGAGCAGGGGCGCGAAATCGTGGAGACCTTCGAGACGCGCGGCCTCTCGCTGATGGAAGGCTATATGATGAAGTTCCATTCACTCAACAGCCGCGCGGCGGAGATGGTGGCCGTAGGAGAGATTGGCGAGCCGGTCTTTCTTCGCGCTCAGCTGAGCTGCTGGTACCCCGAGATTCAAGGGTCCTGGAGGCAGGACCCCTCGCTTGGAGGCGGGGGGGCATTGATGGATATGGCCACGCATCTATTCGACCTTCTTGAGGAGATTTGCGGGTCTCGCATCGTGGAGGTGACGGCCTTCGTTGCCACCCGGACGTTTTCCTATGCTGTGGAAGACAGCTCGGTGACGCTGCTCCGGTTCAAGAACGGAGCTTTCGGGGTGGCCGAGGCCTTCTTCAACATCCCGGATATGGCAACACAGGGGCGGCTGGAAATCTACGGGACAGCCGGCTCGATTCTGAGCGAGGGGACCGTTGGCCAGGATCCGGGGGGCTCGATGCACGCTTTCCTGGGCACAGCGCAGAAGGGGTACGACGCCCTTCAGCGACGCGCCGGCACTGACCTCGAGCGGCAGGCCATCACCGCCCCGCCCGTGAATATGTACGCTGCAGAGTTCGACTATTTTTCGGAATGCATTTTTGAAGGCCGCGAGCCCCAGAGAAGCACCGGACGACAGGGATTGCATATTCTGGAAGTGGCGTGCGCGGCGTATGAAAGCGCCCGCTCGGGACGGGCGGTCCGTCCTGGGTCAGAGAGCCTGTAGAAAAGATACGCTGGCCGCACCACCGAGCGATGCGGCCAGACGCAGAAGCCGGAAGATTATTTCTCAGGACCTCACCGTGCGGGAGGAGTCTGCCAGCTCCTGGCGCGCTGCTCGAACTGGCGCCGCTGGTCGGGGGTCAGCACGCTCATCACCCGCTCGTGAGTCCTGGTCCTGATCTCACTGAGGAGGCGAGCCTTCTCCTCTGCGGGCAGGTTCTGGTCCGCCATCACGGTGGCGGCCTCCCGGGCGCCCTCCTGCCGGATGAGTCGGACGCGCTCCTGCTGCTCGGCCGTCAGCTGCACGCCGGGAACAAGGCCGGCCATTCCAAAGCCCGCCCGGTATCCGGCCGCTCCGGCTCCGATGCCGCGGCCCGCGCCACGACCCGTTCCAGCTCCCCATCCGAGGCCGCTTCCGCAGGGTCCCCGGCCAAAACCTGGCCCGGCCCCACGCCATCCCGCTCCGCCGGCCGGCTGCCAGTTCGGCCAGCGGGTCTCGAACTGTCGGCGCTGCTCCGGAGACAGGACGTTCATCACGCGCTCGTGGCCTTCCTGGCGCACCCTCGCGATCTCGGCCGCAATCTCCTCCGGACTGCCGCCGGACCATCGAAGCTCCTGCACCCGTCGCATCGTCTCGGAGCGGATCTCAGCGACCTGCCGCTCCTGTTCCGGCGTCAGCTGCACTCCCGGAACCACACCGATGGCACCTGCTCCAGCGAATGCACCACGGCCGGGTCCGCCGCGGCGGCCCTGCGCGTCGGCCTGAAGCGCGAGTGATGCCGTGAGCCCCGCCACCACCGCGGAAATCGTAAGAATGGTCGCTAATCTCTTCATGTCTTGAATCCTCCAGGTTGCTCTCAGGAGCGCCTAGTCCTTGCCCCTCTGCCAACCACCCTCGGAGTGTAGGTTCAACCGATAAGACGACACAGCATCCCGTTCCATTCGCTTTTTTGAGTGGCAGGTCAAGTTTTCAGCACTTCAGGTGGAAGCAGGTCAGGGGTAAGGATCCTGGCGTCCGGATCCGCCAGCACGCAGGCTCTCTCGATCACATTCTCCAGTTCCCGCACATTGCCAGGCCACCGGTAGGCCGCAAGGGCATCCAGGAACTTCTGAGACGCGCCCTCGATCTTGCGGCCCTCTTCGGGAGCGTATTTCCGGATAAAGTGGTCCACAAGCAGAGGGATGTCCTCAGTGCGCTCACGCAGAGGGGGAAGGTCGATCTGGACTACCTTCAGCCGGAAGTAGAGGTCCTCCCGGAATTCTCCCTTTTCCACAAGCTTTGCCAGGTCCTGGTTGGTTGCCGTGATCAGCCGGACATCCACGCGGATGGTCTTATTGCCTCCAACGCGCTCGAACTCACGCTCCTGCAGCACCCGCAGCAGCTTGCGCTGCACCTCCATCGGGATGTCACCGATCTCGTCCAGGAAAAGCGTACCTTTGTGCGCCAGCTCAAAGCGTCCGATCTTCTGGGAAAGCGCGCCGGTGAAAGCACCTTTCTCGTGACCGAAGAGTTCGCTCTCCAACAGGTTCTCCGACAGAGCGATGCAGGCAACCGCCACGAAGTTCTCGGACGCACGAGGGCTGTTGAAATGAAGAGCCCGGGCAATAAGCTCCTTACCCGTTCCGCTCTCCCCGCGGATGAGGACGGAAGCCCGGGACTGGGCCACCCGTTCCACCAGGTCGAAGACCTCCCGCATTTTAGGGGACTGCCCCACAATGTTGTCAAAACGATAGGACTGCTTCAGCTTTTCCCGGACGCCTGTATCCGGAGACTCAAGCTCCCGGCGCTCGATGGCCTTTCGCACCAGAACCTTCAGGTCGTCTATGTCGAAAGGCTTAGTGACGTAGTCGAAGGCGCCCAGACGCATAGCGTCCACCGCCGTACGGATAGTCCCGTGAGCGGTGATCATCACAACGGAGACGCGGGGGTTCGTCTCGCGGACAACTTCCAGAAGCTCCACACCGTTGATGTCCGGCATGATCAGGTCACTGATGAGAACATCCGTGTCCCGGTTGGCCTTCAACAGCTCCAGCGCCTTCCTGCCGTTCTCGGCAGTGAACACCTGATAGCCCTCGCGCTGGAAGGTGGCCTCCAGCACGCGGCGGATGTTCGGCTCATCGTCCGCGATCAGAATGGTTCCGGGTCTGGCGTTCTCCAGCAAGTGTTTTCCCCCAGGTGAGACTCGCCGCTGATGAGCGGGGTGGTTATCCTCCGGCCAACATTATCGGCAAAGCGAGTCCCTGCTGCGCAGCGCCTCAGGCGCGTTCCATCAGATCGGGCGGAGAAGGTTCGTCCCGCTGGAGCAAAGACGGTGCCGGTCCCCTGACAGGCAGATGTATCCGGAAGACCGCACCTTCTCCCTCTACCGACTCCACGGCAATATGCCCTCCGTGGTTCTGCACGATCTTCTGGACTACCGGCAGACCAAGGCCGGTGCCTTTGACTTTTGTCGTGAAGAACGGTGTGAAGATCCGCTCCAGGCGGTCCGGCGGGATCCCGCAGCCCGTGTCGCGCACCCACAGCTCCACGCTCTCCGGCCAATCCGCCGAAGGACGCGCCCCGAGCTCCAGTGTGCCTCCTTCCGGCATCGCCTGGATGGCGTTAAGGACCAGGTTCAAAAGCACCTGCTCCATCTGCTTGACGTCCGCGAGGAAGGAGGGTGTTCCCTCCCGGACAGCCACGAAGCAATCTATGCCTGCCTGCTCCAGTTGCGCGGCCACTCGCGAGCGCCCTCGCTCCAGGAGGTCATGCGGCCTGACCTCCGACACTTCCAGCTTCAAAGGGCGCGCGAAGTCCAGGAACTCGCTTGCGATCCGATTGAGCCCGTCCACCTCCTCGATGATGATATTGAGAAACTCCCGGTTGGCGGGGTCGGTAAGCTCGGAATTCAGGAACTGCGCCGCTCCCTTGATGGACGAAAGGGGATTGCGCAGCTCGTGGGCAATGCTTGCCGCTAGCTGACCGATGGCCGCCAGCTCACCCATGCGGCGCACCTCTTCCTGCATCCGCACTTGCTGGGTCATATCCTCGAAGACGATAACGAGTCCCAGAGGCTCGCCGTCGGTATTTCTGAGCTGGGAAGAGCTGAGTGAAATATGAAGCTGTGACTCCGGCCCGTTTTTCAGGGTCAGTGTGACACCCCGCTCAGGAGGAGCCCCGTCCAGAACGCGTGCAAGGGATGCCTCAAGGGAAGCCATGTCAGCCGGCGCTATCTCGAACCGCTCCAGCACCTCGGTGAACGTGACTCCCAGGGTGGCGGAAGATTCGATTCCCAGGATCTCTTCGGCCGCACGGTTCCAGCTCACCACCCGGCCT
>CALCJH010000099.1 GCA_937967775.1 uncultured bacterium
CTCGCCGAAAACAAGCGCCCCCAAAATGACTACGTCGGAGCGCGGAGCTTCCGATCCCACTGTCGCGCGCACCGCCTCGTCATCGTGACCCGGCACATACACCCCCGTGTAGCCGTCCTCCTCGGCCATGCGGACGGCCTCGTCGCGGACGTCCACCACGGCGACCTCGGCGCCCAACCCGCGCGCTGTCGCGGCGGCCTGCCGACCGACGACGCCATACCCGACGACCAGGACTCGCGAACCTTTCAGCGTGGCCACCGGGGTCTGACATCCGCCCATCATTTCCGGAAGATGATCCGCAGCCAGGATGACCGCCTTGTAGCCGGCTATCAAACTCATGCTGGCCAGCGCGTCCATCTCGCGCGTCTCCTCACTGCGCGGGATGCAGTCCATCGAGATGGTAATGAGGCCACGGTCACGGAAGCAGCAGATCGTGTCTGGATGGTTGGCCGGATGGAGGAAGCCCACCAGACAAGTGCCCGACCGGAGCAGGTCCGACTCCAAGACGCCGAACGCGGGGGATTTCAAGGGCTCCTTCACCTTCATTACGATGTCGGACGCCTCCCAGACAGTCCGGGCATCGGTGATCTCCGCGCCGGCTTCCGCATAGCTGCAGTCCGCGATATTGGAGCCTTCTCCGGCGCCCTTCTCTACCCGGACGGCGTGTCCTGCTCCTACCAGTTCCCGGACCGTCTCCGGGATGACAGCCACACGGCGCTCCGCCTCCATGATCTCTCGCGGCACTCCGATCACCATCGCTTGATGTCCTCCACACAGAATTCCGTGTTTTTCTACACCTTCCGGTCCACTCTCACCTTCTTCCACTTCCCGTCAGAACCAGTGGCCAAGCGCACAAAAAAGGGCTCTCCCGGAGGAGAGCCCTTAAGCCCGAAAAGACGAGGCAGCCTTACACCGTCCGGCGCCGCAGCACTACTGCGGCAAAACCGGCCAGGCCCGTGGCGAGCGCCGCCAGCCCACCCGGCTCCGGGATGACCACGAACACGCCCGTGCCGCTCACCTGATCATTTGCGGTGATGTTGAAGCTGAACGCGGTCTGGATGGTGGTCACCGTCCCGATGACGCTTCCATAACCCACGGGAGGCAACGCATCGCTAGCCACAGCGGAAGCGTACGGGGCAGTGGTAAGCGGCCCGTTGATCAGATTCGCATACCCCCCCACGTTGCTAACCGCCTGGAAGAACTTCGTCCCTCCCGCGAACAGGGGCGACGCCACCGCCCCGTCGCCATCGCTGTCGGTCACGGTAATGGCCGCGCTGGCAACAGCCGGAGGATTTACCAGCGGAGCGAAGCCGACGATTGCCGACGTGATGGTGTAGCTGACACTGGTGTTCGGCGCAGTGATGGCAAATCCGATGGATACTACGGGATCGGAGTCCACGTAAGCCGCCAGATCGGAAACCGTGCCCAGCACGGTCTGAGAGGGATCATCGGAGACGATCTGAACGGGATTCTGAAGGTTCCAGTTGATCTGCGGTCCTGCCGCAGGGTTGCGGAAGAACTCCACCCTGCCGTAATGCTGCCCGGCATCCCAGGCTTCGATCACGAACAGCGCCGCGGAGATAGAACCGCCGTCAGCCTTCGCCGCCCCCATCCCGGCCAGAAGGTTGAAAAACAATGCAGCAGCCGCAAGCAGGAGACTCGGGAATCGTCGCGCTGTCATGTTCTCATCTCCTTTTTGAACGACAGTCGTTGCGACACTCTAGCCTTGCCCGAGCCCATTCTGCGCCTGCGGCCCTGTCCTGTCAAGAGTACGGGGAAACCACACGTTTGAAATCCGGTATTTCTACCAGCAGCCGCCAGACAGCAAAGGGGGTCTCTCGAACACGAGAGACCCCCGAACTATGAGACAAGGTCTTCCCGGGCAACTAGCCCGGGAAGACCCCGGAAGATCCTGAAGCAGCCGTCTTCGTCAGGCTTTGCGGCGCAGAACCAGACCCGCGAACCCTGCCAGAGCGCTCCCCAGAGCCAACAGGCTGCCGGGCTCCGGTATGACAGTGAAGCTGCTGGTGCCGCTCGCACCGTCGAACGGAGTCAGCGTAAAGCTGAACTGGCTGCTGATGCTCGACACTGTACCGGCGATCGTCCCCGCCAGATTCTCGGTCGCTGTGTTGGACTGGAACAGTCCAGCGCTAACTCCGTTGACCAGCAGGGCGTAGTTCCCCAGGTCCGTGTCCGCACGATAGACCTTTCCACCCGCAAGAAGCCCGGTAAGCGTGGCACCGTTGCCGGTATTATCCGTTACCGTGACCGCGGCGGTAGCGGTAGCAATCGGATTCACCAGCGGGGTGAAGACCACTGTGCTAGACGTGAAGATGAAGGTGGTGACCGTGTTGCCTGCCGTCACGCTGAAGTTCAACTGCACAGCCGGATCAACATCATAGAACACGTTGACGCTGTCCAGGGAGGCGATCAGATCGCCGTTAGACCTCAGCTCGATCAGACCCGGCGACCTCCATGCCCCCTTCCCATTCACCAGGCCAGGGAACTGGTCCCAGCCAAGCTGCCACTGGGCGGTCTTCCCGGCAGCAACCGCAGTGATGGTCAGCAGCGGCCCGGACAGACTGCCATCAATCCCCGGTCCGGCATATGCGGCGCTCGCGACGGTGGCCGCAGCCACAGCGATCGCGAATACAGCTTTCATCCCGAATCTCATTTCTGCTCTCCTTTACCCGGCCGTCGGCTTGTCCAGGCGACGTCCGTTTTCTCGCTCTCTCAGAAACCCTTTGTCCGGCATGCTGGCCCTTCCCGTCGAAGGGAAATAATCGCGCCGGAAAAACTCAAGCCTCTTCGTATGCCCCGTTGCAGGTCAGGCCCTGGCCTTCCGACGCAGTCCGGCGATTCCGGCCAGCCCCATAGCGGCAAGCGTCATCGAGGCAGGCTCGGGGATCGGCGGGCCAACGTAGAACACGCTAGAGCCGCTAGCCGCGTCGTGGGCGCTCAGCAGGAACGTAAAGGACGTCTGCATGCTGGTGACGGTCCCCGGGATGGTGTTGAACCCCATCACAGGGAAAGTCTGGCTGGCGGTTGCCGACTGGTTCGGCAGAGCCGTAATATTCGGCACCAGATGAGCATAGACACCCAGGTTCGTCTGAGCCTGATACGCCAGCGTGTTGGAGACGTAGCCACCGACCAGATAGGCTCCGTCGCCGTTGTTGTCCGTGATGGTGATGCCCGCACTCGCCACCGCGTCAGGGAAAGCGATGCCCGGGAAGCTGAGTGTCACGGACGAGATGTTGAAGACGGTGTCCACGTCCAGAGCCTTCACATTGAACGTGAACCCGATCACCGGATCCGGATTGATGGCCGTGGACAGACTCTCGATGATTCCCAGTGCCTGCTCCGGGTTCTCGGAGCTGTAGATTGCGACCGGTCCGGCCAGGTTCCACGTGCCCCACCCGGCATCGGGATCGAACACAAGCTCAGGGAGGAAGAAAGTGGAACCGGAACCGGCCTGGCTAGAGGCGCTAACCCCGATGACAAGTCCAAAAGGGTCGTCCAGGAGACCCGGACCCGCTGCGACGGAACCCGCGGCCACGGCAGCCAGTAGGACTGCCCCCACCAGCACCGCGCCTATTCTCGATTTCAGACTGCTGCTCATGGATCCTTACCTCTTCGACAGCCGTGGACGGCTGCTCGTTGTGACAGAGGGCAGTGGTGAAAGCGCTCCCCACCCACGTCCGCGAAAACATCTGCCGGACGTCAACGGAGGCTTCCCACGGAAAAGGCGAGATCGCACCCCTCCCAGACAGCCATCTGTCTGTGGATGGGGCAGTGCGTACACGCCTCCCCCCTCTGCGAACTATTCTCTCAGAGCGTAGCCACCCCCGTCAAGGTGTCAGGGCAAATTCCGGTATTCTTACGGGGTTCCCAAGCCTCTGCGACCCGGTTGCGTGCATCGCCCCTTACAACAACAAGGCCCCCGGACTCTGTCCGGAGGCCTATTCAGAAACATATTCCCGGCATCGACCTATTCTCCCACACCGTCGCCAGTGCAGTACCTTCGGCGCTGGAGGGCTTAACTACCGTGTTCGGGATGGGAACGGGTGGATCCCCTCCGCCATGGACACCGGGAAACCGCATTGTCAACACCTGGGAGCTCATCTCCCGTCCGGTGACGCTTGAAAACTGCACAGCGAGGGGACATGCGGCCGGCCCCCAAGGCCCGGCCGGCGGCGCTTTTGGATCTGCAAAAGATTTGGTCAAGCCCTCGGTCTATTAGTACCGCTAAGCTGAAGATGTTACCATCCTTACACCTGCGGCCTATCGACCAGGTAATCTACCTGGGACCTTACTCAGGGATCGCTCCCCTTTGGGAAGCCTCATCTCGGGGCGTGCTTCGAGCTTAGATGCTTTCAGCTCTTATCACAACCGAACGTGGCTACCCAGCGTCTGCGCCTGGCGGCACAACTGGTACACCAGAGGTTCGTCCATCCCGGTCCTCTCGTACTAGGGACAGCCCCCCTCAAGCTTCCTACGCCCGCATCGGATAGGGACCGAACTGTCTCACGACGTTCTGAACCCAGCTCGCGTACCGCTTTAATAGGCGAACAGCCTAACCCTTGGGACCTAATCCAGCCCCAGGATGCGACGAGCCGACATCGAGGTGCCAAACCTTGCCGTCGCTGTGAGCGCTTGGGCAAGATAAGCCTGTTATCCCCGGGGTAGCTTTTATCCGATGAGCCACAGCAATTCCACACTTAGCTGTAGGATCACTAGGCCCTGCTTTCGCATCTGCTCGACCCGTCGGTCTCACAGTTAAGTTCCCTTATGCCCTTATACTCTACGGCTGATTTCCAACCAGCCTGAGGGAACCTTTGGACGCCTCCGTTACCTTTTAGGAGGCGACCGCCCCAGTCAAACTACCCGCCTGATACTGTCCCCGGACCGGATAACGGCCAGGGTTAGAATTTCGAAATAGCAAGGGTGGTATTCCACTGGCGGGCTTGCGCCCTCCCACCTATGCTCTACATGCTATTCCAAAACTCAATACCAAGGTGTAGTAAAGCTCCACGGGGTCTTTCCGTCCTGATGCGGGTAACCGGCATCTTCACCGGTGCTACAATTTCACCGAGTCTCTCGTTGAGACAGCGCTCAAGTCGTTACGCCATTCGTGCAGGTCGGAACTTACCCGACAAGGAATTTCGCTACCTTAGGACCGTTATAGTTACGGCCGCCATTCACCAGGGCTTCGATTCAGGGCTTCTCCTTGCGGATGACCCCTCCTGTTAACCGTCTGGCATTGGGCAGGCGTCAGCCTCTATACATCGTCTTTCGACTTAGCAGAGACCTGTGTTTTTGTTAAACAGTCGCTCGAGCCTTGTCACTGCGACCCCAGCGAATCCGCGGTGTCGAATCCGCGTCCCGCCAGGGCACCCCTTCTCCCGAAGTTACGGGGTCAACTTGCCTAGTTCCTTAACGAGAGTTATCTCGCCCGCCTTAGTATCCTCTACCCACCTACCTGTGTCGGTTTGCGGTACGGTCCAGGACTCACTCCCTAGAGGCTTTTCTCGACGGACCCTTGCTCCACTCGGCTTTGTGTCTCCACGCTGCTTAGTCTCGCGCCAGACCTGTATGCCGGACGGATTTGCCTATCCGGCGGCCCCACGCAAGAACACGGTCTACCAACCCCGTGCTTGGAACGCGGATCCGTGTCCCCCCTTCGGTGATAACGCGAGTCCCAGGCTCTGGAATATCAACCAGATGTCCATCGCCTACGCTAAACGCCTCGGCTTAGGCCCGGCTAAACTCAAGAGGACGAACCTTCCTTAAGAACCCTTAGGCTTTCGGCGGAGAAGATTCTCACTTCTCTTTTCGCTACTTATGCCGGCATCCTCACTTGTCTGAAGTCCACGACTGCTTACGCTGCCGCTTCGCTCCTCAGACAACGCTCCTCTACCACGGCGCTTGCGCGCCGTCCACGGCTTCGGTGGTCAGCTTGAGCCCCCTTACATTGTCGGCGCCAAGTTGCTTTCGACCAGTAAGCTATTACGCACTCTTTAAATGATGGCTGCTTCTAAGCCAACATCCTGGTTGTTTACGCAACCTGACATCCTTTCACACTTAGCTGACACTCCGGGACCTTAGCCGGTGGTCTGGGCTGTTTCCCTTTTGACTATGAAGCTTATCCCCCATAGTCTCACTGCCACGCTCTTATGTGCTGCCATTTGGAGTTTGATTGAGTTCGGTAACCTGGTGGGGCCCCTAGCCCATTCAGAGCTCTACCTGCAGCACAGAACGCGTGACGCTGCACCTAAATGCATTTCGAGGAGAACCAGCTATCTCCGGGTTCGATTGGCATTTCACCCCTACCCACAGCTCATCCAAGCCGTTTTCAACCGACACTGGTTCGGACCTCCGTCGCGTGTTACCGCGATTTCATCCTGGCCATGGGTAGATCGCCCGGTTTCGGGTCTAATCCGTGCTACTGGCGGCCAAAGGCCGCATGCGCCCTGTTCGGACTCGCTTTCGCTGCGGCTCCGTCCCTGAAGGACTTAACCTCGCAACACAGATTAACTCGCCGGCTCATTATGCAAAAGGCACGCCGTCAGACATTCTCCGGTAAACCGGAGCATAGTCCTCCGACTGTTTGTAAGCGACATGGTTTCAGGTACTATTTCACTCCCCTCCCGGGGTGCTTTTCACCTTTCCCTCACGGTACTGGTTCACTATCGGTGGCAAAGAGTATTTAGCCTTAGGAGGTGGTCCTCCCAGATTCCCACAGGGTTACTCGTGTCCCGTGGTACTTGGGTGCTCGATCAGCAAGTCCCATGCCGTTTCGCCTACCGGGCTCTCACCGTCTATGGCCGGCTGTTCCAAAACCGTTCGGCTACAGCTGGGATTTGTAACTTGCCCACACGGATAGGGCCGCGTGAAGACCGAGTCCCGCTACCCCGCCGGCGCAACGCCCCTACGCTATCACACGCTGGCGGTTTAGGCTGTTCCCGTTTCGCTCGCCGCTACTCAGGGAATCGCGGTTGCTTTCTTTTCCTCGGGCTACTAAGATGTTTCAGTTCACCCGGTTCCCCGCCGGCGGCTATGGATTCACCGCCGGCTGACTGGACGTAACTCCAGCCGAGTTGCCTCATTCGGGAATCTCCGGATCAAAGCATGCTGGCTGCTCCCCGGAGCGTTTCGGCGCTAGCCCCGCCCTTCATCGGCTCTTTGCCCCAAGGCATCCACCATTCGCTCTTTGTAGCTTGACCAAAACTCGGTGCCTTGAGTATCTGCAGATGCAGATCGGTTCCCGCTCGCTATGCAGTTTTCAAGGATCACGCAGGACGGGGTGGGTCGCGGAAGCTCAAGGCTCCGCGATCCAGCGCCCTCTGCATCCGCCGGGAAGCCGCGGCGCTTATGCGCCGCACCCGGCCCGGCGACCGGACTTACGCCCGTCGCCACAAAATGTCATTTTATCACGGAGTGGACTCTCTGTCCACACCCTGCGCCCCTCCCGCTCGGGCCTGTGCCCGGGCGGGAGGCCCGCCTTCCGCGGGCAAAGGAACGCGACAGAAACCTTTCAATGGAGGCTAGCGGGTTCGAACCGCTGACCTTCTGCGTGCAAAGCAGACGCTCTCCCAGCTGAGCTAAGCCCCCTTCATCGGGCCTCGCCTCCGCCTGGCACAGCCGGCTTCAGAACAGCAGACTGGGCCTAATTGGAGTCGAACCAATGACCTCACCCTTATCAGGGGTGCGCTCTAACCAACTGAGCTATAGGCCCATACCCGGCCGGCCCGCACACCCCTCGGCGGGTTCTGGCCGCCTCCAGGGCCCGGCGCCGGTCGTCAAGACTGAAACCGGCCCCACACGCAAAAGGGGAGACTGAAAGCCTCCCCCGGCGATCAGCGTCCGGGAGCGCCGACAATGCTCACCCCTGCCTGCCTCCGGCAGGCCAGAAGCAGCCGGCGATCCTAACATCGCGCCCGCCAGGGGCGCTTTGTCCCGAAAGCCGAAAAGAGTGAGCGCGCAGAACAGCACTGCCTGAACGAGACCGACCTAAGAGCTTGGCCCGGCCATCCACGCGATGCGCGCAGCACCCTCGCGGACGCCGGACAAGGCTCCTTAGAAAGGAGGTGATCCAGCCGCACCTTCCGATACGGCTACCTTGTTACGACTTAGCGCCCCTTACCGGCCACACCTTCGGCGACTCCCTCCCTTGCGGGTTGGGCCATCGACTTCGGGTGCAACCGACTCAGGTCACTTGACGGGCGGTGTGTACAAGGCCCGGGAACGTATTCACCGCAGCATAGCTGATCTGCGGTTACTAGCGATTCCGACTTCACGCAGTCGAGTTGCAGACTGCGATCCGAACTGGGACCGGATTTTTGGGATTAGCTCCACCTCGCGGTCTTGCTGCCCTCTGTTACCGGCCATTGTAGCATGTGTGTAGCCCCAGGCGTAAGGGCCATGCCGACTTGACGTCATCCCCACCTTCCTCCCGCTTACACGGGCAGTTTCGCAAGAGTGCCCGACTTTACGCTGGCAACATGCGATGAGGGTTGCGCTCGTTGCGGGACTTAACCCAACATCTCACGACACGAGCTGACGACAGCCATGCAACACCTGTCACCCGGTCCTTCCTTTTGGGAAGGAAGACCTGCTTTCACAGGCTGTCCGGGGATGTCAAGCCTGGGTAAGGTTCTTCGGTTAGTAACGAATTAAACCACATGCTCCACCGCTTGTGCGGGCCCCCGTCAATTCCTTTGAGTTTCAACCTTGCGGCCGTACTCCCCAGGCGGGATACTTAATGCGTTAGCTACGGCACTAGTGGGGTCGATACCACTAACACCTAGTATCCATCGTTTAGGGCCAGGACTACCGGGGTATCTAATCCCGTTCGCTCCCCTGGCTTTCGCACCTCAGCGTCAGATACGGACCAGGCAGCCGCCTTCGCCACGGGTGTTCCTCCTGATATCTACGCATTTCACCGCTACACCAGGAATTCCACTGCCCTCTTCCGTCCTCAAGCCTCCCAGTTTTGGATGCAGTTCTGCGGTTGGGCCGCAGGATTTCACACCCAACTTAAGAGGCCGCCTACGCGCGCTTTACGCCCAGTGACTTCGGACAACGCTCGCCCCCTACGTCTTACCGCGGCTGCTGGCACGTAGTTAGCCGGGGCTTATTCGCCAGGTACCGTCACGTTCTTCTTCCCTGGCAAAAGACCTTTACATCCCGAAGGACTTCATCGGTCACGCGGCGTCGCTGCGTCAGGCTTTCGCCCATTGCGCAAGATTCCTAATTGCTGCCCCCCGTAGGAGTCTGGGCCGTGTCTCAGTCCCAATCCGGCTGACCATCCTCTCAGACCAGCTACCCGTCGTAGCCTTGGTAGGCCGTTACCCCACCAACAAGCTGATAGGCCGCGAGCCCATCCCAGAGCGCATTTCTGCTTTAATCCCCACCGGATGCCCGGCGGGGACCACATGCGGTATTAATCCACCTTTCGGTGGGCTATCCCCCACTCTGGGGCAGGTTGCTCACGTGTTACTCGACCGTTCGCCGCTAGCTTTCGGGCCGAAGCCCTAAGCTCGCTCGACTTGCATTTCTTAGGCACGCCGCAAGCGTTCGTCCTGAGCCAGGATCAAACTCTCCGTGAAAATCAAAAACGCATCCGAAGCACCCTTGGCGATTGGAGCTACCGAAGCAACCCGTCTCACGTTGGGCGCCACTGATGCGCCTGTTTACAACGGAAGTTTTCCTGTTCGCTTTGGAGACCGCAACCGCGCCTCGAAGAGCCCGGCACGGCTTCCGGTTGCATGTTGAAACTCGCTCAGACTGTCTGCTGCACGCTCACTCTCTTCGGTTTTCAAGGACCGACCGGCTTCACCCGGGACCCGATGGTCCCCGGAGCCAACTTCTTTTATACCACAGCGGATCCGGCACTGTCAACACTTTTTCAGCGGACTTTTTCTTCCGAACCTCTGCGGGCCGCCGCCGGGAGACTTGCTCCCGCTCAGCGCGAGAGTATATATACCCCGGCCTTGCCCGGGTGGCAATACCCTAGACAAAGTTTTTTTCAGAAATGTTCCCCCCGCTTCTCCACCGCGTTACGAACAGCCCCAGTTCTGCTGGCGGCAGCGGCTTTGGCCTGCCCGAATCAGAAGCAGCCAGGCCCATCCCTAGACAGCAACAGTGACCCTCCTGCCCGGCGGAGCCACGTATCTCAGATGAGCCTACGGGCCGGCAGGAGAGACGCTGCCCCGGCTCGAAAGCAGTGGAAAGCATGAAAGACTGACGCCGGTTGCAATGGACTTCTTACGAGCATCCACCTGGCCTTGCTGGATCCACGAGATCCGGATGGCGCTCTCCATTCTGGTCACGGTCGCGTGCGGAGCGCACGCCTGGCACAGTCTAAGAACAGGGCGCGGCGTCCCTTCGGCCCTGCAGTGGGCTTCGGCGATTTATGCCCTGGCCTTTTTCTTCGCGGCCTGGGCGAACTCCGTGATGCTTTTGGCCACGCTTCTGGCCGGCCGCTATCAACAGGGCCCGTATCATCTGGGAACGTTCACCCTTCTGCTGGTGGTCTCATACGTGCTGACGGCGCGGGTCAAGGGGAACCCTTCGGCTGGGTGACGGATGCGCACCCGCGCCGCGGAGGCCGGCCTGGCTCGATTGACAGCGCGAACGGCGCGAAACTATAATCCAGCCTGGCTCCTGGAACACCGGATATGCGTCCAAAGAACACAAACGGCCGAGCCCCTCGCCGCGTTCGGCGGGCGCTCCAGACGGCCCTGCGAATCTTCTCGGTCCTGTGCCTCATCGTGCTGGGGGCCACCATCGGGCTTTTCGGCGGCCTCTACTACAGCGTCTCCACTCTGGTTCCGCAGAATCTGGGCTCGCTGGAGACGCGCGTGGCCGACGCGACGCGCATCTACTCCTCGGACGGTGAGTTGCTGGCACGCCTGTTCGTCCAGAACCGGGACGTCGTGATCCTGGAGAAGATCCCTCTGGCGCTCCAGCAGGCCACCATCGCCATTGAGGACAAGCGCTTCCGAACCCATTACGGGTTCGACCACACCGCCATCATACGCGCCACTCTCGCGAACCTGCGCAACCGCGGCTACGAACAGGGCGCGAGCACCATCACCCAGCAGCTTGCGCGCAACATCTACCTGACCAAGAAGAAAACGCTCGCTCGCAAGTTTCAGGAGCTGACGCTGGCTATCGCCCTGGAGCGGCGGCACACGAAGGACCAGATCCTGGAGGCCTACCTGAACCACGTCTATTACGGCAGCGGAGCCTACGGCGTGGAGGCGGCGGCGCAGACCTATTTCGGCAAGCATGTACAAGATCTGACGCTGGCAGAGTGCGCGCTGATCGCCGGGCTCACTCAACGCCCCTCAGGGTATTCGCCGTTCAACAACCTCCGGGCGGCGATCGGCCGCCGCAACCTGGTCCTCAGCCGGATGGTGGAGGACGGTTACATAACCGAGGCGGAGGCCGAGGAGGCCCGCTCCGCCGAACTGAAGCTTGCCCGCAAACCCACCGAGCTGCGCTGGAAGGCGCCCTATTTTGTCTCCTACATCATCCAGCAGCTTTCGGACGAGTACGGGGAGTCCACACTCTATCAGTCGGGATTGCGCGTCTACACGACGCTGGACTGGAAGATGCAGCAGGCCGCCGAGAATGCCGTGCGCAAAGGGGTGGAGGCCAACCGGAGACGGCGCGTGGGTCAGGGCGCTCTGGTCTCCATGGATCCCCGCACCGGATATGTCCGGGCCATGGTGGGCGGGACGGACTTCCGCAAGCGGCAGTTCAATGTCATCACGCAGGGCAACCCGCAGCCCGGATCCACATTCAAAGTATTTGTCTACACAGCCGCGCTTGAGAACGGCTGGAAGCCTTCGGACACCGTGCGGGACGAGAAGGTCTGGCTGCGCGGACGCGACAAGCCGCCCTGGCCACAGAACTACGACCGCCGCTATCACGGGCGGGTGACCCTGAAGACCGCCGTGGCCCAGTCCTACAACGTGCCGGCCGTGCTGGTAGCGCGCTCGGTGGGGCTGGACGAGGTGATCCGCTACGCGCGTGCTATGGGCATTACGGCAAACATTCCGGAAAATCTCTCGATCGCCCTCGGTTCCACGGGCGTGCGCCCCATCGAGATGAACACCGCCTACTGCGTCATCGCAAACGGCGGCTTCGAGACCAATCCCGTGGCAGTCACCCGCGTCACGACGGCGGACGGTGGCGTCATATACAACCATACTCCGCCGGTTCAGCCGCGGCGAGTCATCCGGGAGACCACGGCGGAAGGCATGGACGAGATGCTGCGCGCAGTAGTCACCAGCGGAACGGGACGCAGCGTGGCCCGCAGAGTCGCGGACGCCCGGGGGAAGACCGGCACCACCGACCAGGATCGCCACGCCTGGTTCATCGGCTACACCCCGGAGCTGGTCACCACGGTCTGGGTGGGAAACGACGTGCCCATTCCGATGGACAACGTCTGGGGGAGCAACGTCTGCGCTCCCATCTGGTG
>CALCJH010000100.1 GCA_937967775.1 uncultured bacterium
GCACTTGGCGGAGGCTCCCTCGCTGTAGCAGATCTGCAGGTTGGCCCAGTAGGTGACCACCATCCCGACGGCCAGCGCCAGAACGATGACTCCGATCATCTTCCGGTGGCTCATCCGGGCATACTCCGCCATCTTGAACGATTCCATCATATTGGGCATCGGATGACAGCGCACGCACCGGTTGAACCAGTACATCGTGCAGATGGCGGTGAGGCTCTGCGGCCCGATGAGCGTGGACCCGAAGATGCGCACCAGGATATCGTGCGGGTTCACGAAGTAGATCTCGTGGGGGGTGCCCAGTTCAGCGCGCACGCGGGTCAGAGTAAGCGACAGCAGCAGGTAGATGCCGAAGAACAGAATCGCCACCCACCACTTGATGCCCAGTAGCAGACTCCAGAAGGCCAGGAAAACCGTCCCCAGCGCCACCGTGATAATAGCGATGCGATATTCCCGGGACTCGGCCGGATCCGCGCCTTCCCGCATCCCCCACGCCTTCAGCCAGACATCCTTCAGATAGTGCCGTGCTCCCAGGATGGTGACAAACCCGAGCGCGATCCACGCCCCGGCGGCCTGTTCGCCGAAGTAGGGAAATCCGCGCGCGGCGGCGCCGTCCCATCCCTGCACGCGTCCCAGCACCTGGAAGAGCTTGCGGAGCACGAAGAAGAACCAGCAGGAGAAGCTCAGGTCCAGCGGGATGAAGAATGCAAGCCCGATAGCGAAGGGATACATCGCGATGTTGGTGCCTGCCAGCGCATTCCAGGGCGGTGTCTGGAAGTAGCGCCCGATATCATACTGCTTGATGACCGGAATCCATGGCACCTGGGGGAAAAGCATGTGGAGCCCGTTGAAGGCCGTCAGCCCGGCTGCAGTGGCAAAACCGAACCAAAGCGCCCGCGTACGGAAGATGCCACCGTCCCGCGCACCTGCGGCCATCGCCACCGGCAGCTGGATGAGCGGGAAGACCAGCTTCTCATTCTCCGTCCATGCCCTGCGCAGGATGGTGGTGACGCTCACCATCATCGCGAACAGGACGCCCAGGAACACGGCCCACATCGTCAGAGGCAGCACCCAGGCGCGCCACAGCCCCGTGCTCCACGGATCCACCCCTCCGCGGTAGAAATCCTGCAGCGCCTCCTTATCCTCGATCAGCAGCCAGCGCGGGAGATATTGAAAGAACAGACGCTGGTAGTCGTTCTCCGGAGTGGCGAAATAGAACGGGTGGGTGATGGCCCCGAAAAGGTTCTGGAGCATATCGTGCCCGGCCAGCACGCAGCTCATCACCAGCATCACATAAACGACTGTCAACTCCGCTCTATCCAGCGCCCATTCCCGCCTCACGCGAGCCGCCCACAGGTTGAGCAGGCACAGCACGAAGAGGATGAAGATGGGGGTGATGAACAGCGGCAGCGACGTGCCATCCAGGGTATACCAACGAACCTCGACAAGGGTGACCCAGTAGGTGTTGACGGGGATCAGGAGCAACCCCAGCAGCACGGACCGCCAGGTCACCCCGGCACGGTTTATTTGGCGTTCCTCACTCACGTCAGGGTATCAGTTGGCTCCGCGGTCGCGGTTTTCCTGCCGGACAACCGTCCGAAACCGCAACCGCCTCACGTCTTTATCCGAAGCTTTTCCGTCTTGCAACACCCTTGCAACAGTCCACGGGCATCATAGAGTCAAAGACAGTCACAGGGAGATCACAGATGCGCTTGCACAACGACCTCTATGAACTGATGCCCGACCCTGGCGACGCGGATCCGGCCTACAGCGACGTCTATGAGGAGTATGCCGAGAATACCCTCTGGGAGATGATGTTCGAGGAGCTCCCGTTCCTTCCGGACTCTTTTCCACAGGGAATGACTTGACGCGCAGGGATCAGGCAGGAGCGGCAGCGGCCGTCTTCTGCCCGCCCTGCCTGCGGGCGCGTCCTGAGGCGCGCGGCGGCTCAAGCGAAAGCTCCAGCACCTGGTCCATATCCCGGACGTAGACGATCTCCAACCCGTTGCGGACGTTCTCCGGGACGTCCTCCTCGACATCCTTGCGGTTGGCTTCCGGCAGCAGCACGGTCCGGACCCCCGCCCGGCGGGCGGCCAACACCTTCTCCTTGATGCCTCCCACCGGAAGAACCTTCCCGCGCAACGTCACCTCTCCCGTCATCGCCAGGCGCGGCTTCATCCGCCGGCCGGTGAGAAGCGACACCAGGGTGGCTGTAATGACAGCGCCGGCACTCGGACCGTCCTTGGGAACGCCGCCGGCGGGCACGTGCAGGTGAATGTCCGTGCTGCGGAACAGATCTTTGTCAATACCCAGAACCTCGGCCCGGGAGCGCACCCACGAGAGCGCGGCGCGCGCCGATTCTTGCATCACGTCGCCAAGCTGTCCCGTCAGGATAAGCTGGCCGCTGCCTGGCATTCTGGCCGCCTCCACGAAGAGGATATCCCCTCCCACAGGGGTCCATGCCAGTCCAATCCCCACCCCCGGCGTGGTGGTGCGCTCCACCACCTCCTGCTCCAGAAAGCGTGGAGCCCCCAGGTATTCCTGCACCACCTCCCCCGAAACCACCACTGGATCCTCGCGACCCTCCGCGAACTGCCGCGTGGCCTTCCGGCAAATGGCGGCAATCTGGCGCTCCAGGTTGCGCACGCCGGCTTCCCGGGTATATCCCCGGATGATGTGTCGGAGCGCATCCCGACGGAAGCGGACGTGCTTCCTCGTCAGTCCGTGCTCCTCCATCTGCTTGGGCACCAGATGCCTCCGAGCGATTTCGACCTTCTCCTCCTCCGTGTATCCCGGAATCTCGATCACCTCCATCCGGTCGCGCAGGGGCGGCGGAATAGTCTCCAGGATGTTGGCCGTGGTGATGAAGAGGACCTTTGAGAGGTCGAACGTCACCTCCAGAAAATGATCGCGGAAGGTGGAGTTTTGCTCCGGGTCCAGCACCTCCAGCAGAGCTGAGGAGGGATCTCCCCGGAAGTCCCGGCCCACCTTGTCTATCTCATCCAGCATAAACACCGGATTGCTGGTGTCGGCGCGCCGGATTCCCTGAATGATCTGGCCGGGCAGCGCCCCGATATATGTGCGCCGGTGGCCGCGAATCTCCGCTTCATCGTGCATTCCACCCAGTGAGATGCGGACGAACTTCTTCCCCAGCGCTCGCGCTATGGACATCCCCAGCGAAGTCTTCCCCACTCCGGGAGGGCCCACCAGACAGAGGATGGGCTGGCGAACCGTGCCCTCCGTTTTGAACTTGCGGACTGAGAGATACTCGAGGATGCGTTCCTTGACTTTCTCGAGACCGTAATGGTCTTCGTCCAGAATGCGGCGCACCGTGGGGATGTCCAGGTTGTCCTGCGTGGCGCGATTCCAAGGCAGCTTCACCAGCCAGTCCAGATAGTTCCGGGTGACGCCATATTCGGGATGCCCGGCCGACATGCGCGTGAGCCGCTCCAGCTCCCGCTCGGCTTGAGTGCGGGCCTCTTCCGGCATGCCGGCGGCCTCGATGGCCTGGCGGAGCTCCTCGATCTCGTCGCTGTCGCCCTCCTGACCTAGCTCTTTCTGGATGGCCTTGAGCTGTTCACGCAGGTAATACTCGCGCTGGGTCTTGCCCAGCTCGGAATGGACGTCGCTTGCGATCTTGTTCCCGATCTCGACGACTTCCAGCTCGCGTGTCAGGATCTTCAGAATCAGCCGCATCCGGGCGCGCAACCCGAGAGTCTCAAGAATTTGCTGGCGCTCGAGGGGCGGCACGGGAAGATGGGCAGCCATCGTATCCGCCAGCACGCCGGCCTGCGGTATGCGCGTGATGGCCTGCAGCTCATCGGGCAGATTGTCGGACGCGTTCACCAGCCGCGAGAACATGCGCGCAAGGTTGCGCTTGAGAGCCTCGATCTCCAGCTCTTCTTCCGGCTGATAGTCAATCTCGTCCGAGAGCTTCTCGACGCGCACGCGCAGGTAGGGAGATGTCTGGACGGCCTCCAGAATGCGGATGCGCTTCAGCCCCTGCACGATCATCCGCTGCCCGTCGGGCAGGCGCATCATCGTATGGATGACCGCCGCCACGCCGATCGGATGCACGTTGGCGATATCCGGCTGCTCCTGCTCCGGGTTGCGGGAAAGGGCGAGCCCCAGCACCTTCTCCCCCTTGATGACAGCGTCGTCAACCAGCTTGATGGAGCTTTCGCGCCCGATGCTCAGGGGGACGATGAC
>CALCJH010000101.1 GCA_937967775.1 uncultured bacterium
TGTGACGTCGGCGGAATGGTGGAGGCGCCGGGAATCGAACCCGGGTCCAGAAAGCCGACTGCGCGGCTGTCTACGAGCGTAGTCTGCGTTTATCTTCTCGCCCGGAGCTTATCCCGCAGACGGGACTGCTCCGCGACCAGCCCACCGATAAAAGTCCCCCGAAGGCGGCAGGCGCCCCTCCGGAGCAAGCCGGTCAAGTCCGCGCCCGGCACCGCCCCCGCCGGCAGGGAACGGGCGGACGGCTGCTACATAAGAGCAGCTTTCACGCTTGCCTAACTCAGATTAGGCAGCGAGCGCGTAGCTGTAGTTGCTATTCGCGTTTATTGTTTTGCCGCTTTTTACGAGGCCAGCGGCGCCTCGGCTCGCAAACCGCGCTTCAAAGCTCCCTGTCGAGACCTTTCGCCCCCACGGGTCATCTGTAGCGGCCGGCAACGGTCAATGGCCCGCTCCGGCAACAAATATTATACCACAGGCTGCCTCCGACCTGACCGCGTTCCCCTCCTATGACGACTGCCGCGCTGCCGCGTTCCCCGGACAGGCGGCAATCCGACAAAGAAGCTGACGCACTGCACGATTGCCGGCGTGCGGTCTCAAGTTCTTCTCCTGCGAACCGATACTCTTTATGGCTGAGTCCCGCCCGCAAAGGGCGGCCAACCCCCGGCGCCGCGGATGGTGGCCCTGTCGCGGTCCCGGGGACACGGCACAGGAGAGAGCGCAGTGGCACTTCCGCACCTGTTCGGCAAGGACCGCGTCATCGGCATAGACATCGGCAGCAGCGTCATCAAGATCATGGAGATCGAACCCGCTCCGGCGGGCGGGTGGCAGGCGGCGCGAGCCGTTCTGCAGCCCACTCCGCCCGAGACCTGCCACGACGGGATGATCACCGACGTCGCAGCTGTGGCCGCCGCCATCCGCAACGCGCTGCGCGGGGCGGAGATCCACGCCCGCGGGGCTGTGGCGGCCGTCTCGGGATCGCAGGTTCTGGTGCGCCACGTCCAGGTGCCCAGGATGTCGGAAGCGGTCCTGCGCAAATCCATCCGGTTCGAGGCAGGCAAATACATCTCCACCGGCATTGACGACAGTCTGGTGGAGTTCGAGATCCTTGACAAAGACAGCGACGACGGCCAGATGCAGATCATGCTGGTCGCCGCCCCCACCGACCTGGTGGAATCCAGAGTGGCCGTTCTGGAGGAGGTGGGATTGGAGCCGCTGGTGGTGGATGTGGAGGCGTTCGCACTGATGCGCTCCCTGGTGGAGTTCTCAAGCGATCCCACGCTCCGCAACGAGTCTGTCGCGCTGGTGGACATGGGTGCGGGTCACACGGACCTGAACATCGTCTCCGGGGGGCAGTTCGCGCTGACCCGCAGCATCCCCATCGCCGGTTCCAGCCTGACGCAGGCAATCAAGTCTCAGACCGGAGCTTCCGACGAGGAGTCTGAAAGCCTGAAACGCCGGGTACGGATCGGCCCGATGCTGGACAGCGGGGATGGCCCGCCCGATGAGAGCATCATCCGCACAGCGCGGGCGCTCCAGCCGCAGCTGGACGAGCTGCTCCGCGAGATCCGGCGCTCGCTCCACTACTATCAGTCGCAGTTTCCGGAGGGGACCCCGCAGGCCGTGGTGAGCCGTCTGCTGCTGACGGGCGGCACCAGCCGTCTGGCGGGTCTGCCGGAGTATATCTCCGCCAAGCTGAATCTGCGCGCCAGCCTGTTCAACGTCTTCACGGACGGGATCATCGGCCGCGGCTGTCTGACGGAGGAGGAGGCCCGGTCGGAGGGACCGCTGTTCGCGGTGGCGGCCGGCCTGGCGTTAAAGAGCGAACAGCCGGCCCGCCTGGCGCAGGCCGCATAGGAGTGTCCGGAACACAGGCCCGTCGAGCGACCGGACCCGCCGTCCCACGGGCCAGGAATCGGAATCAGGACCAATGCCCAACATCAACCTGATCGCACAGAAACGGGAGGAGAAGGCGCGCCTGGAGCGCACCATCCGGCGTCTGTTCTTCCTGATGAGCGGACTGTTCATGGCCGCCATCATCCTGTTCACGGTTCTGAGCGCACAGTGGTTCAGGATCAAGGCGGACGTGAACGAGATGAACGAGGAGCTGGTCAAGCTCCAGCCCAAAGTGGACAAGATCAAGTTCATCGAAGCCCGGACCCGGGAGCTTAAGCCCAAGATCCAGCTGTACAGCAGCGCCCGGGAGCACACACTGAAGTGGTACAACTACCTGCAGATCGTCGCGCACTGCCTGCCCCAGCAGGCGTGGCTGACCCGCGTCTCAACGCAGCAGGTTGCTACGTCCGCCACGGCGGATTCAGGGCCGCCTCCCTCGGCCAAGGTCAGCATCTCGGGCGTGACGATGAACCAGCAGCTGGTCGGTGAGACCATGCTCCGGCTGAACAGCTACGGCGCCGCAATCGAGAGCGTGGAGCTCAGCTACACCCGGCCCGGCACGCAGGGAGCCACACCCGTCATCGAGTTCGAGGTGGCCACCGGTCTGAAGGATGTTCCCGCTTACTTCGACGGCCGGCCGCCCCGGCCCGTGAACACCGCCCAGGGGGAGACCAATGAGACCCAGAAGAAGACTTGAGCCCAGCCGCGGCTCTCTGATGCTGCTGGCAGGCGGCTCTGTGGTGGCGCTGTTGTTGTGCATCGCCGTGGTGGTCGTCGGGATGAGCCAGATCGGCGCCGTCCGGGCTGAGCTGGCCGAAAAGCAGGCTCAGGTCGAAGACGGGCGACAGTTCGCCCGCCTGCTGGAAGCCTCCGAGCGCAACTACTATCAGGCTCTGGACGAGCTGCGGCACCTGGAGAAGAGCGCCACTCCGCGCTCCTACATCCCCACCCTGCTGAAGCAGCTGGAGGAGCTCGGCAAGTCCGTGAATCTGAGGGTGTCCGGAGTGCGGCCTATCCCCGATCAGCCACGCCCCCCGCGCAAGAGCTCCCAGGAGGGAGAGGAAGGCAAGAACGGGTCCGAAGCCGAGAAGGAGACGCCTCCGCCCTACCAGGTGCAGCGCATCGAGGTGAAGTGCGAGGGTTCCTACGCCGACGCGCTCAGCTTCCTCAACCGCCTGACCACTTTCCCGAAGATCCTGACGGTCAACTCCGTTGACATCACGCCCGGGGCGATGTCCCGCACCGGCAGCGGTCAGGTCTCCGGAAAGCTGGAGATCACGTTCAACCTGTCCGCCTTCATTCTGGACGAGAAGGACGGCGGTAACGGTCAGGACGACGGACGGGGGACGTTCCGCAAGCACAACGAGCAGCTCAAGGACGTCGGCGTGACCAACCGCAACAGCGGGACCAACTGAGAGAGGATGCTGACCATGCAATCAGACGCCAAGAAACAGATTCCCGTCCTGGTGGCGCTGTCGCTGGTGCTGGTGCTGGCGGTGGGATACTCGGTGAAGAAGAC
>CALCJH010000102.1 GCA_937967775.1 uncultured bacterium
TCTTCCGGGAGGCCATCGCGGGGACATTATAGCCATGCGTAGCGCAACGCGGACGATGCTAACAGCCGGAGGTGCGTGGCTGGCGCTGGCCGTTTCAGCGGCGCCGGCAGGAGATGCGCCTCTCGACCCCGCCCGCGTGCGTGCGGTCTGCCTGAATGCTCTGGGAAAGCGGACCGGGGCGATCGCAGTGGTGGACATACAGGGGGGACAGTGTCTCGCCTGTGTGCCCGAAGGCACCTGCAGCGCTAAACACCCTCCGGGATCCATCGCCAAGCTGGTCACAGCACACGCCGGTCTCCTTTCCGGCCGCATCCGGGAGGACACAACATTTGAATGTCGGGGCGCAATCCGCATAGCGGGAAGGGTTTACCACTGCTCTGTTCCCGGCGGCCACGGACGGCTACGATTGCCGGACGCTCTGGCCCGGAGCTGCAACGTCTGGTTCTATCAGGCAGGCCGGCGGATCGGACAAAAGGCCATTTTGCGATCGTGGAAGCAGCTGGGAGTGGCAGCGGCCCCAGATAACGGCCAGGCGGTCTCTGTCGAACGGCTGGCCGCCGCAGGCGAAGGTCTGTTGGTAAGCCCACTGGATATGGCCGCCGTCTGCCGGACCATTGCCCTGAAGAAGGACGTCCCGGGAAGCCCGTGCCGGACGCTGGCGGAAGGGATGGAAGGGGCTGTTGCGCACGGCACCGCGCAGGCACTGGCCGGTTTGCCTGCAAGGCCGGCGGGGAAGACGGGCAGCCCCGAGCACTCTGCAGATCCTGCCAGGCGGCACGGCTGGTTCGTGGGCTATGCCCCGTGCGACAGGCCTCGTATCGCCTTTGCCATCTTCTGCCTGGAAGGAAACGCCTATTCCAGCGCCGTTCCCGTGGCGGGGAAGATGCTCCGGGATCTGTTCCCCGCAAAGCCCGGAGTTCCCAGGTGAGGCGTTTCGTGCCCTTCAGCCTTCTTCTGGCCGTCGCGGCCCGGCCGGGGTGGGCAAGCACCGTGGAGACCATCTCCATCGGGCTGTGGGACGTCGCACGCGCGCCTGCTCGCGTGCGGGTATCCGGGGCGAGCACCCCCGGAGCAGGCACGGCGCGGGTCTGGACCGTTACGGCCTCCGGCGGCCGGCTGCACGTGGAGCCGGGAGGCCGCGCCGTAAGTAGGGTGACACTCCGCGGGTCCCCGCAGATGATCATCGCCGGAAATGGATCTCACGTGGCTGCACCCGGAGAACTTGTGCTGAGCGCCCGCGACGGCCGCCTAAAGGGCATCCTGAAGCTCCCTCTGGAAGAGTATGTTGCGCGCGTCGTGGCCCGCGAGATGCCCTCGGACTGGCCTGCGGATGCGCTGGCCGCACAGGCGGTCGTCGCCCGCAGCTTTGCGCTTGCCTCAAGGGGCAGACACGCGCGCGACGGATTCGACGTGTGCAGCCTGACCCACTGCCAGCTCTGGTCCCCATCCCCTCCCACGACGCGGGCCCGGCAGGCGGCCAGGAGGACAGAAGGATGGATTCTGACGAGCGGGGGGCAGACTCTGCGCGCGCCGTTCTGCAGCACGTGCGGAGGGTACACGGCGGACGGCGCTTCGTCAGGTCTCCCGGCCACATGCGTGCCGGTCCGGGACGGTCCGCCTGGACGAGAGTTCTGCCGCGCATCACCCCACTTCCGCTGGCAGGCCCGGCTGTCACCGCAAGAGCTTGGCCGCACGGCGGGTCTTGCGGAAGGTCAGACAGCGGAGATCAAGATCCTCTCAAGGGACAGCGGGGGGCGCGTCGCACGAGCGAGACTGGCGGCAACGGAAGAGGACGGCGGAGCGCTGCTGATGCGCTTCGGACGCGCGCTGGGATGGGCAAGGGTGAAGTCCTGCCTCTTCACGTTACGCAAAGATGGACCTGTTACAGTGCTGGACGGCCGCGGTCTGGGACACGGAGCGGGACTCTGCCAGTGGGGAGCCCGCGGGCGCGCGCTGCAGGCACAGGACTGGAAGGGCATCCTCAGGGCATACTTTCCGAAGGCGGAGCTGGTGAGAAGATGAAAAGACATACTCGCCTGATCCTTCGGGGACTCTTGACTGTCTCATCAGCATTGATGCTGACTGTCACGGCCACCCCTGTGCCTCCCTCCTCCCCTTTAGAGGAGGCGGAACGGGCCCCTGCGACGGTCCGCAGGCAGGCCTGCGCCCTTGCGCGATGGGCAGTGGAGCAGAAAGCAGCCGCGAAACCGCTCTCCCCTCTGCCCTTCCGGCCGCAGGGGATTCTGGCAAAGCCGGCGCCGTGCTTTGTAACCATCAGCCTGAACGGACGCCGGCGGGGATGCACCGGCAGCTTTGAACCCCAGACCGCCACCCTCGCGCAGGAGATCGTGCGAAATGCCGTCCGGGCGTGGAACCAAGATCCTCGGACTCCCCGGCTCAGAAGAGAAGACCTGCGCAGGGTGGAGTTCTCCGTCACCATTCCCGGAGCCCGCCGAAGCGTGCCGGATCCATCACCTTATCCCCCCGCCAACTACGGGCTGGTGGTTTCCGGCGGCGGCGGAAGTGGCGTGCTGCTACCCGGCGAGGCGAAGACCTCACGCTGGCAAGCGCGGGAGGCGCGGCGGCAGGCCGGGATACCGGAGGGCGCCTCCGTTACGTTTCAGGTATTCCGCGCGGTGACCTTCCGCGAAAGGGTGCAGAAATGATGAGAGGCCGGCGTTCCCCACGGAAGACCGGCCTCCCATCTGGCAAGCAGGAGAAGAAAAGACGCTCTTAGCGGGGAGGCGGGCCTCCCGCGCGATTGCCGCGGCCAGCGCCGGCAGGGCGCTCGCCTCCGGCAGGCGGAGCGGGCCGCTCAGGACGGCAGTTCTCCCGCATCCACTGCCGGGCGGCCGCCCACTGATCCACCGTCAACACACCCTGCATCGCCCGGGTGGCCTCGCCGGTCAGCTGGCGCGCTCTTTCACGGCGCTGGTCCGGCGTCAGGGAGCTGTCGGCGCGCAGCGCCTCGAGATCCGCACGGAGCTTCTCCTGAATGGCGTTGATCTTCGCTTTCTGATCCGCGCTGGCACCGATGGCGTCCAGAGCCTGCGTCAGGCACTCAAGACGCGGGCCTGGCCCCATCCCGGGCGGCAGCGGTCTGCCAGGACGATCGCCGGGGGGAGGTCCGGGACGGTCTGCCCCGCAGTTCTTCGCCACATACTTCTGCACCGCCTCACGCTGCTGGGGAGTCAACAGGGCCAGGACGGCCTGATGGGCGTCACGAGTGAGCTGAGCCACCTTCTCGCGCTTCTGTTCGGCGGTCAGGTTGGCGTCCTTCAAGACCGCCTCGATGTCGGACTTCAGCTTCTGCTGGATGGCCTCGGCCCTGGACCGCTGGTCGGCTGAGAGGCCGGCGCTGTTCAGCGCCTCCTGGAAGCACTGGATGCGCGGATACAGGCCAGGCATCGGCCTCGGACGCGGACGCACGCAGTTCTGAGCCATCCAGGTGCGGATGGCTTCGCGCTGCTGCGGCGTCAGAGTATTCTGGATGGCCAGGAACGCCTCGGCCCTCAGGTTGCGGATCTTGATCTGTTTCTGTTCGGCCGACAGAGACGGATCGTTCCAGACGGCTTGGACATCGTTGCGCAGCTGCTCACGGATGGATTCGATCTGCGCCCGCTGAGCCGCCGTCACTTCGGCGGCGTCCATAGCCTGCTCGATGCACTCCTTCCACTGACCGCCCGCCTGCGGGTCGGCGCCCATTCCGAACCATTCCGGGTTCAGTCCCTGCGCCTGCGCTCCCGCCATAGCCGCGACGGCCAGGATCGGCAGCAGCGCCAGCGTCAGCACTTTACTGATTGTCATCTCTCTACCTCTTCCGTCAAAGGGTTTTGGTGTGGAAGAGCTCTTCTCACCGGTAAGACGGGAGGCGATGCTTGGTCCTTAACACAGGACGGCACAGGCGTTTTCCAGGGGGCGCCGGTGGGAGGAAAGCCCCCGGCTGCACAAAAAAGGCACTCGCCTTACGGCGAAGGCCGTGCTAAGAAATCACTCTGCAGAAGCACCGCGGGTCAACCCCGCCTGAGCATCCTCAGCATCCCGAGCCCGCCGAGCCCCGCCAGCGCTCCCATCTGGAAGAACATGGGTTCGGGGATGACAGACTCGGAGACCGCGTAGGAGACAAGGCGCAGGTCGTTGCGAAACCAGTACTGGCTGTCAACCTTGCCAAGTTCCGTGACTTTGTAGCCATAAGGATTGCCCCTTATGGTCCGATCGCCACCCCGGCCATCCTGTGTCTCGTCATCGCGGTAGTAGAGATAAGTTTTGCCTCCCTGCTCGTAAACCCCGGTGATGGTGACGATGTGGCCGCCCGTTGGCTCTTTGTCGCGTCCGTTGCCGAAGATCGTGTAAGCCAGCTCTATGTCTTCTGTCTTGATTTCACGTTTGAGCCATTCCACCAAGTCTGTCGTGCTGTCTTCCGGCACGCCCTCGATCGGCCCGAGGATGCTCCGCACATCAAGAACTTTCGTGGCAATAGACGGGGATACGTTTTTCGCATATGTGTTTTTCTTCTGGATGCGCTGCTCGCGGGGCAAGCTCTTCTCCGCACCAATCTGCTCCTTTAGGTCCTTGTAGATGTCCTGCGCACCCTTCTGATAACCCAGTTTGTGCTCTTGATTCAGCCACGCCAGACTGCGGGCAAACGCGCCGGGCATACACTGGTTCCTATCCTCAACGACTCTGGGAACACCACGATGGATTACCTCACCCTGCTTCACCGTGCTGTCACTGCCCGCTGCCTTGATGCCTGCCGGCCTTCCGAAAGGGCCGCGGTGCACAGTTTCCCCGTCCTCAGTCAAGGCGCGATAGTTAAGTGTTTCCGCAGTCGCTGGCACAAAAGAGGGCAAAGACGGCGCCGAGCCCAGCGGGCTGGCAGTCAGGGCGTAGGCGAACTCAAAAGAGCCGAGGGGTGTCCCCT
>CALCJH010000103.1 GCA_937967775.1 uncultured bacterium
CGAGCTGCCGGTGTTGCTGCTCATCCTGCTGTTTTGCGCCATTCCCCTGGGCTGGGCGCTGGGAACGGGACGAGCGCATCTGGAGCTTTTCCCCGCGTGGCAGCTGGCCGCAGCCCTTGGAGCGTTCACCCTGATCAGCGCCATTTACACCGTCAGCCCCGAACGGACGATCCCCCGGATGCTGGAGCTGGTTTGCGCAACCGCGATATTCGTGACCGCTCTATGGGGCGGACCGGCTGGCACCGCGGCCGTCTGCTGTGCGGCGGGGGTTGCAGTGGGCGGAACCGCTGTGTCGGTGCTCGGGCTGTTGGAATACCTGGTCCACGTGCGGGCGGGCGAGGCAGGTTGGCGCATCTTCTCCAGTTTCTACAATCCCGGTTTCCTGGCGGGCTATCTGGTTGTCTCATTGATGCTGACGCTGGGGCTGGCTATGCAGTCGGAGAGGCGATGGACCGCGGCGCTGGCGGGGGGCGCGGCAGCGCTTCAGACGGCGGCGCTGTTCCTGAGCGGCGCGCGCGCCGGGCTGCTGGCGCTTGCAGCGGGCGTGGCGGTTCTGCTGGTGTGCGCGGCTATCGGGCGCGCCTTTGACCCTCGCAGAGCCTTGCGCCTGGCGGCCATTGCGGCGATCTGTGTGGTAGCGGCCGTCGCGGCGGGCAGGCCCGCAGGGCAGCGTGTTCAGGCGGCCGCACAGGAGGGTCACAGCCTGGAGTTCCGCGTGTACACCTGGAAAGGAACGGTGGAAATGGCGCGGCAGCGGCCGATAGCCGGCTTCGGCCCCGGGACCTTCGAGGTGGCGTTCTATCCTTTCACCATCGCCGGATACACCCGCCTTGCGCACTCCACCTGGCTGCAGGCTGCGGCTGAAAGCGGGCTGGGGGCGGGGCTTGCGCTGGCCGCCGGCTGGACTTGGCTATGGGGAGCGGCGCTCTGGCGATTGATGCGGCACCGGACGGACGCAGCGGCCGTCTGGCTGACCGTCGGCGCTGGAGCGGCGATGGCCGCGACGACGGTCCGGGGCGTTTTCGATTCGGACTGGTGGTGCCTGCCCATCCTTCTGGTCGCGGCGCTCTCTGCCGGGCACCTGGCGAAAATCTCCCCCGAGGATGGTGCGGTTGAGGGGGCGTGGAGGGCTCCCGGGTGGGCGCTCGCGGCGGCTGGGGTGGCGGGTGTCATTCTTTCGCTGATGCTGCAGCGCGGTCTGAGCGAAATGAACGCCGCGCAGGAGGCTGAGCGCCAGGGGGACCATCAGGCGGCGCGTGCGGATTGGAGGGCTGCCGCGGCCTGGATGCCCTGGAGCGTGTCCGCGCGTCTCTCCGTGCTGCTGTACGATGCTGCAGGAAGCATCCCGGACGATTTCGAGGCACGGATAAACCGGCTTCAGAAGCTGGAGCCCACCAATCCCAAAATCCCGCACGCAGCGGCCGTGGCTTTCGAGCGGCACGGACTGCGGGACCGTCAGATCCACTGGCTGGAGCAAGCGCGTAAGCTGGATCCGCGCTCGCCCCGGCTGCTGCTGGAGGAAGGGTCAGCGCTGGAGGATGCGGGACGGGATGAGGATGCCGTCCGCCGCTGGATGGAGCTGATAGCGGTGGAGTTTAGTCCTTACGGGCAGGTGCTGGCGCTGCCGCAGATGGTGGAACCGTCCTATGCGTTCGCCCACGCCGCCCTCGGCCGCAGGGCGGAAGAGCGGGGCCGCGAATGGCGGGCCCGGCGGCATTACCGCCGGGCAGTGGAGATCCTGGAGAGGTATTTCGCCTCGCTGAAGGAGATACGGCCTGTCCTGGAAGCCGGGGGGCTGTCGGACCCGCAGACGGAGCAAGAAGCACGAAAGGTGCTGGAGGAGTCCCGGCAAGCGCTGGAACGCCTGCCCGACACTCCCGGGCCGGAGCGCCGCGGAATGGGAAGCTCCGGCGGATGGGGCTTCGGGCCGCCGCCTTCCCGGAGGCCGTAGGAGACGCGCCTGGCCTCCCGGCCGTGTGATACAATGAATCGGCCGGATACGGATTTGCCAGGGGCCCGGAGGAAACGCCTCCGGGCTTTGTCGGCGTGTACCGGATGCCGGTTCACCTGAAGACCGGATATGTCGCAAACTGCAACGCCGCTTGAGACTCTGAGAAGACTGATCTCCGCCGGAGAACCGTTTCTCACTCTGCACCGGTTACTCTCCGGCGCGGCGCGGCTCATCTCTGTGGAGGAGGTTGCCCCGGAGACAAAGCCCCTGTTCGCCGCTTGCGTGGCGGCGGGGGAACAGACTCCCGTGGCCATCATCGCCTACTCCGAGGAGGAAGCTGAACGCCTGCACGAAGGTCTTATTGCGTTCGGCCTGCCGCCTGAGCGGACCTTGCTTATCCCTTCGATGGAAGGCATCCTCTTCGAAGACGGCGCTCCGGACTGGAGCGCGCTGGGAAGCCGGCTGCGTGGGCTCACGCACCTGGCGCTTCACAGGCCTTGCGTTGCGGTGATGCCGCTGTCCGCGGCGCTGGTGCGGACCTGCCCCCGGGCTCAGTTCGCGGCTGCGGTCACAGAGGTTTCCACGGGTGACCGCCTGGATCTGCAGCGCACTGCGGCGGACCTCGCGGCCAGAGGATACCGCCGCGAGGACCTGGTCACGGAGGTGGGGGAATTCAGCGTGCGCGGGGGCCTCCTGGACGTTTGGCCCCCAGTGTCCGCCTCTCCCGTCCGCATAGAACTGTTCGGCGATGAGGTGGAAAGCGTCCGCTCATTCGAGGTGGAAAGCCAGCGCTCCACAACCCGTCTGGAGGCTGTTGTTTTGCCGCCGGCGCGCGAGGTCTTGCCCGGAGAGGGGCGGGAGCGGGTTGCGGACATTCTGCAGGCGCATCTGGACGAGCAGCTGGAAGCCCTTCGTGCTCAAGGCAGGTCGGCAGACGCCGACGCCCTGGAGCTTCGGGTCAGCGAGCACCTCAGCGCCATACGTCAGGGCGTGGCGTTCAACGGCTTGGAGTATTATCTGCCCTTCTTTGTCTCGGAGGAGACGTGCCTGCTGGACTGGCTTCCGACGGATGCTCTGATTCTCTGGGACGAGCCGGCTCTATGCCGGTCGGGATGGGAGCGCCTTCAGGAGGAACTGGCGGAGGTGCACGCCGCGCGGATCACCCGGGGACAGGCAATGGCGCTGGATCGGGAGCACCACGTCCCGTTCGAAAGGGGGCGGGAGCGCATTCTGCAGCGCCGGTGCGTCGCCGTCAGCAGCCTGCCGCACCAGAGCTCCTGGCAGCAGACGCCGCACCGCCTGAGCTTCCCGTCGTCTGCAATGGACTCGTTCGGGTCCCAGGCGGGAGTGTTCGCGGAGAATGTGAAAACCTGGATCGGGCACGGATGCTCCGTTGTGGTGGTGACGCCCAACGTGCTGCGGATCGGACAGATGCTCCGCGAGCTGGGCGTGCGGCCGGTGCGGGGCGAGTTGCGCACGGAGTTCGAGCCGGGGGCGTATGTCCTGGAGGGCGACCTGCCCCACGGCTTCCAGTTGCCGGAGCAGAAGGTGCTGGTGGTGGCGGAGGCCGACATCTTCGGAGCACGCTCGCCCCGCAGGCCGCGCTTTACGCGCCGTGACACGCGTCCCATCCACTCCATTGTGGACATCAAGGAAGGGGATTACATTGTCCACGTGCACCACGGCATCGGAGTCTACCGCGGGCTGCGGCAGATGGAGACGGCCACGGGCTTGCGCGACTTCCTGCTGCTGGAGTATGCCGGCGGGGACAAGCTGTATGTTCCCGCCGACCAGATGGATCGCATCCAGAGATACTCGGGTGCGGACTCCGGACCCCCCACCATCCATCGCCTGGGAGGTAGCGACTGGGCGCGCACAAAGAAGAAGGTGAAAGCCTCCGTCCGGGAGATGGCGAAAGAGTTGCTTCAGATCTACGCCGCCCGCGAGGCGCTGGGAGGGACGGCCTATCCGCCGGACTCCCCCTGGCAGGCGGAGATGGAGCAGGCGTTTCCGTATACGGAAACTCCGGATCAGCTTCGTGCCATAGAGGAGGTGAAACGGGACCTGGAGCAACCCAGGCCCATGGACCGGCTGGTGTGCGGCGACGTAGGTTTCGGGAAGACCGAGGTGGCTATCCGCGCGGCGTTCAAGGTGGTGCTGGAGGGGAAGCAGGTCTGCGTGCTGTGCCCCACCACCGTTCTCGCGCAGCAGCACTACAATGTCTTTTCGGAGCGTCTGGCGGCGTTCCCCGTGAAGGTGGAGATGCTGTCGCGGTTCCGTTCGCCCCGCGAGCAGCGCGCCATTCTGGACGATCTGCGCGCGGGCAACGTGGACATCATCATCGGAACGCATAGGCTCCTTTCGAAGGACGTGCAGTTCCACGACCTGGGACTGGTGGTGGTGGACGAAGAGCAGCGATTCGGGGTGGCGCACAAGGAGCGGCTGAAGCAGCTGCGCGTCAGCGTGGACGTGCTGACCCTGACGGCCACTCCCATTCCCCGCACCCTGCATATGTCCCTGGCGGGCATCCGGGACATGAGCGTCATCAACCAGGCCCCGGAAGGCCGAATGCCGGTGCGCACCTACGTGCGGGAGGCCGACGACTCACTGATCCGGGAGGCCATCGTGCGCGAGCTGGATCGGAACGGTCAGGTCTACTTCGTGCACAATCGGGTGGACTCCATAGATCACGCGGCGCAGCATGTCGGTCAGCTGGTGCCGTATGCGCGGATAGCGGTCGCTCACGGCCAGATGGACGAGCACGACCTGGAAGCCGTTATGATGGCCTTCTACGAGCATCGTTACGACGTCCTGGTCTGCACCACCATCATCGAGAGCGGTCTGGATGTCCCCAACGTGAACACCATCATCATCAACAACGCGGACAAACTGGGGCTCAGCCAGTTGTATCAACTTCGGGGACGCGTGGGACGCAGCAACCGGCAGGCTTACGCCTATCTGCTGTATCGGTCAGAAGAGATTCTCAGCGAGGAGGCGCAGAAGCGGCTTGCGGCCATGCGGGAGTTCGCGGACCTGGGGTCGGGCTTCAAGGTGGCGCTGAGAGATCTGGAGATCCGCGGCGCGGGCAACCTTCTGGGGGCGGAGCAGCATGGCCAGATGATCTCCGTGGGCTTCGATATGTACTGCCACCTTCTGGCGCAGGCGGTAAACGAGCTTCAGGGCAAGGGCGCGGCGGACGAGGACGAAGAAGAGCAGACACTTCCGCCGTTGGAGCTGCCGGTGGAAGCCTACATTCCGGAGAGCTACATCCCTACCGAAGCGATGCGCATCGCCATCTACCGCAAGCTGGCCGCGCAGCGTTCGGAGGAGGAGGTTTCAAGGTTGGAGGAAGAGCTGGACGACCGGTTCGGACCGCCTCCCGCGCCCGTTCTGAACGCGCTCACCATCCTGAGGCTGCGCCTGCGGGCCAGAGATCTGGGCATCCGCTCAGTCGCGGAGGAGGACGGGCGCATTGCGCTGACCCTGGAGCCAGGTGCAGTCATTCCGCCGGACGCGCTGAAGACCCTGAAGAAAGCGTTCCCGCAACACTGGTGGGAGACGACACGCGTGCGGCTGGCGATGGACGGCACGCCTCCACTGGAACTGGTAAGCGAGACGTTGCGGCTGCTTGCCAGGTCCATCTCCCGGTCGGAGGGTCGGGAGAAAGCGGCTTCGCGGCTGTAGCGTCGCCTGCCGGGGGCGCCCCGGCAATCAGTGAGTGGCCGGATCGTCCGGGAAGCTGCCTGTTCTGCCGGATACAGAGGGGGGTTTCCCGAAACGCCGGAAACTCTGTCAGCGTCATAAGCGGCAGTGGCGGAAACGTGTTACCCTGTGGGTGGCGGACATCCGCCCTCCCCGGAGCGGGAGTCCGGAAGACGCAATACCACTGAACAGGAGGTTCCTGATGAAGTTTTTTGCACTGGCTGTCGTGGCTGTCCTGGCGATAGGACCGGCGAGCGCGCATTACGGCGTGGACCACTCGGGAGCGGATCACTATCACGTGGCGCAGGCGTCCGGGACGGCGGCGCCGCCCGCGAAGGCTGCCAGCAAATGCGACAGGCCGGGAGAGGTGTCGCTGGCGGGCGAGGTGATCCTGCGAATCTATTCCCCAGCAGGCGGGCTGGACTGCCAGCAGCGGGCGGACAAGGTGCAGATGCGCATTGTGGACTCGCTCAGCATCGGACTGGTGTTCCCGAAGGACATCACCGTGCGCCGGGTGAAGAACGAATGGGCAGTGTTTGTGAAGGACATCCTGATCATTACAGCCGACGCCTACTCGGCGAAGGTGAACAACACCGATCCGAAGACCCTGGCTGAGATCTGGGCGAAGAACCTTCGCCGCACGGTGCCCGAATCCACTCCTCAGAAGCCGCTCTGACGGAACTGTACGGGGTGTATTAAACTCCCCGTTTCTGGCGATCTTCCGGGGCGCGGCGTCTGAACGCCGCGCCCTCGACTTTTCCGGGTTGGCTTTGCAGCCGCTATCCGTCCCGCCAGGGTGCTTTAGATGCCCCTGCAGGTAAGCAAGGTCTCTTCCCCGCCGGCCATCTCCGGGCCGCCCCGCCGTCGCGGCTCCTTTTGCGCCATACGGTGGTCGAGTAGCACATCACAGGTGTGCGTATCGAGACCACCAGCCGCAGAATGGGGTTTCGACTCGTCCACCTCTGCCAGACGGCTCAACCACCGTAGAGGATGGTGCGTCTATAGGGTTGCCAGTCGCAATCGATGCGCTTATCCGGGTCTTCCTGCAGGCTTTCAGCGAGGAAGGAGATTGACCCGTGAAACCGGTTGCGCTAACATTGAGGAACGACAGCAGGTCACGGAGGAGACGGGCAGGACGGCCTGAGGACTTCGCGAGGGTCCTTTGAGGCTGAGGTAACACCCCGGCAACGGGACTCGCTCACACTGTCCCGGAGGGCGGTGGAAAGCGCGGGAGGGATGTCCCCGGCGGGGCCGGAGATGTCCGGAAAGGAGCCTGGAAATGTTGCATCTTCGCGCGCTGGCGGTTATGGCCGCGCTGGGACTTGTGGCCACAGCAGCCGGCGCTGTCACTGTGGAAGACTTTGAGGGCGGCGACCTGTCGGCTTGGTATATCAAGGCGCCGCACTACACCACTTTGTCCCTGGTCAGCCCGGGATCGGGCGGATCGGCGAACGCACTCTCCATTCAGGAGACGCCGGGCGCACTCGGCGGCCGGAGTTCAAGCGCTCTTGCACGGCGCGTCTTTCAGATTCCTGCCAACTGGTCCGGCTATACCACGCTGGAACTGGACGCGCGCATCAGTGCGGGGGAGTGGAATGGCTATTCGCTGCGGCTTTACAACGACGGCCGCAGCGTGCTGCTGCGGGGGATCCATTCGGATTCGTCCGTCACCGGATTCCGGACGTTGCGCTTCGACATCTCCGGAGTCCAGCGGGACAAGGTCACGGAGCTTCTGTTCTACCTGAACCGGACCGCCCAGAATGCAGGACAGGCGCTGATCATTGACAACATCCGGCTGAGCACGGTCCCTGTGACGGTGGATCCCGAGCGGATGCTGGAGAACTTCTCCTCCGGGGACATCTCCCGGTGGACGCCGGGCGGGACGGTAACCGCGCCCTTTGTCAATCTATCTCTGGTCAGCGGAAACTCCCCGGGCGATTTCTCCTCCCCCGCCCAGGCGCTCTCCTCGGTGCTGAATTCCACTTCGCAGTCGGCCCTTTTCCGGTGGCGTCCGGCGAAGACGATGGACTGGTATGACTACACCACTCTAGAGTTCGACGTGCGCCTGCCGGTCGGAACAGTGACGGACGGGTTCTCCGTCAGGCTCTACAACGCCGGAGCAGACGTGCGCCTCAAGAAGTTCGTCCCGCAGTCCGGCTATGTCACCTGCCAGGTGGACATCTCGAAGATGGAGCGGGACCAGGTAAATGAAGTGCTGTTCTACGTCAACCGCACCGGGGCCTACAATCCGGCGTCTAAGCCACAGACCCTGCATCTGGACAACCTGCGCCTGACTCGGAACCCTGTGCCGCCGACGCCGGATGTCCTCATGCTGGACGACTTCGAGAGCGGTGACTTCTTCAACTGGGACCGGGTTTACCAGGTCTACCTGGATATGCAGAGTGGTGACTTCGTGAGTTCACCGTATTCTTTCGACATCAAGCTGACAGGAACCTCGTCTTCCGCCTACGCTCAACGCAGTTGGATTCTGGGAGGAAGTCCCACACAGGACTGGGAGGACTACAACTCGCTCGTTTTCGAGGCGAAGGTAGGGAAGGGTCTGCCGGGTCCGAACTATCCGGTGGGGTTCAGCGTCAACCCGGTGAGCGGCCCCGCCAGTTCCCAGCTCTGGTTCTATCCGTCCGGCTACGATCAGTGGGAGACCATCGCACTGGATATCAGCAACATAGACGTGGACCAGGTATCCCTGCTGCGGTTCTATGTCAACCGGTGTCTGAGAAATGACTACAACATCGTGACCGGGGAGGGACAGATCCTGAGGCTGGATAATCTGCGCCTGTCCAAGGAGTCCGCGCCGCCTATTGTGATAGACTCGCCCGATGCCGACGACTTCGAAGACGGCGACATCCAGGACTGGTATTACAGCAGCTACCACGAATATCCACCGGGAAGCGCGGATTACCTGGACGGCACCACCGCAGCCCTGACCACCGATGCGTCCAGCGGCAACTATGCCCTGCAGATCACGAACCTGACCCCTCCCGGGAGCACCTCGGCCTATCGCCGCAAGACGCTCCACAGGAAGTGGGACGGCTACCGGACACTGCAGTTCGACGCCAAGATCAAGGATTCTGTCACCAGCCAGGGTTTCGCGGTGCGGCTCCGTAACTTCTCGGGCTACGGGCCGTTCCACGAGTTCACTCCCACCGGCGAGTGGCAGACCTTCAAGATAGACATCTCCGGCGACAAGGTGGGAACGACAACCACTGATGTGCGGCCGGAGGTCATCGGCCTGCTGTTCTACGTGAACCAGCAGACCGGCTATGGCGTGGCGCAGAACGGCCAGCAGAAGCTGCTTCTGGACAACATCCGGGTGACGAACGAGCCGGTGCAGACGCAGTTCGCAAGCATCGGGGACGCCAAGCGCGTGGTCCAGAACGGGGGCGTGGTGACTCTGACGGGCAAGGTCTGCGCCGGCTACTTCCTGGACGTGGTGCCGGACCGGGAGCAGCTGACCAACCTTCGGCCAGTGTTCTTCATCGTGGAGCCGGACCGCAGCTCTGCGCTGCCGGTGGTGGTCAGTCGCAACATTCCGGATGCGCAGAAGGTGGTGCCCGCGGGCTCCGTGGTCAACGTGACCGGCGTGCTCACCTGGGGCTATGGCACCCGGTATCTCTATGCGACCTCTCTTGAGATCACAGGGACGGGCGGCCAGATACCGGCGCCGGTGTATCTGTCCAACGTCCAGTGCGGAAGCGCAGGATACGGGTTGGACGCCGGAGTGCCGCACTTCCGGGGGCTGGACACGACCGGGAT
>CALCJH010000104.1 GCA_937967775.1 uncultured bacterium
GGAGGGAAATCATCGCTCCTGCAGGAGGATACCGATCTGCGATGAATAGCCTGCGCATCGCGGCGGCGCTCTGCGCCGCCTGTCTGATCATTCCGGTCCCTTCCATGGCCGCCGGCGGGCCGCCCATCTGTCCCCACGCCAACGAATGGACTCCTCAGGTGGCCGCCTGGGCGCGGGGAGCTCCCTGGATCAAGGTGCTGTATGCTCACGTCATTGCGGCAGCGAAGGCCACAGGGGCCCGCGTGTTCTATCGCCCCTGGGACCAGCGCTCGGGCCCGGACGGCGATCCCGGGGTGGGGGGCCGGAGAATGGCCCGCGAGGTGCTGGAGAACCTGTCCCGAATCCCTAGAGAGAGCTGGCCGGATGCCATCAGCTTCCAGAACGAGTTCAACGACGTCAGCCCCGAGACCGCCAGAGCGTTTCTGGACTACTACGACACGCTGCGCGAGGGCGGATACCGGGGACTGATCATCTACGGCTCCTACGGACCCGGCGGCCCCACGGACATCACCGAGTGGGAACGCCCGCACATCCGCGCCTGCGTGGAGAAGGCGGACGGGATCGAGACTCACGAATACTGGGACCTCACCATCCGGCATTACGACACCTGGCTGGCGCACCGCCATGTCCGGATGATCGAACGGTATCCGTGGCTGGCAACGAAGCCCTGGTTCATCGGGGAGTTCGGGAGCGACGGCGTAAACAAGGGAGAGGACCCGCAGAACCGCAGCGGCTGGCGCGACCGGGGAAAACTGACGGCGGAGGAGTACATCCGGCAGATCGAGACCTACCGGAAGGGCGACCCCGCAACCGGCGTCGTGGCTCCCTCGCCGAACGTCATCGCCGTGTTCCTCTATCAGCAGGGCGCTGTCAGCGGCTGGGAGCACTGGGAAGTGCTGGGGACACCGGTGGCAGACTACCTGAAAACCACCTGGAGGGGACTTCCCGCGCACATCCGCGGTCTGGCTCTGGATGCAGAGGGCCGTCCCTGGGCGGACGCGGTGGTCACGCTGTCTCCGGGCGGAATCACGGCAAGGACGGACTCACAGGGACGGTTCTGGTTCTTCAGTCTGGCGCCCGGCACTTACCGGGTGAGCATGACCGTCAGTGGGGGAGCCCCGCTGCAGCGCAGCGTCACGCTCCGTGACGGGCGGATGTTCGAGCTGACACTGCGGCCGGGCCAGTGAGCCACGCATTTCGGGAGAAAGAAAAAGGGCAAATGGTGGCACCCATCCGGGCGGCGCTCCTTATGGAGCCGCGTTCGTTCTGACAACAGGCGCTTTGCCTGCAGCGGGCGGCACGCTTGCGCCGGAGGAAGCGGCATGCTGAAAGCTCTACCTGACACCCTTGCCTAAGAAGGTGGAGATCACCGGATCCTGTACCGTGGAGCGCGGCTCCGTGGAGCTTCGCGCGCCCGTAGAAGGCGACGCAGTTTGTCTACGGCCGGATGAAGGAGTTTCCGGAAAAAGGGTTGTCCGGCCTGATCGGCTACGCCACCCCCCGGGGTGCAGTACTCGTATTTTAACGGGGAGGCCGCGGCCGAACGGGGCTGGAATCTAAACGGACGCACACCCCGTGAGTTCGCCCTCTTCTGGGCGGTGCGGCAGGGTCTGAAAGACCCCGATAAGTTCGCGGAGTGGTGCGTGACGCTCGGCGAGGCGTCCTGGGAGGTCTGCGGCTCGGACTGGCCCGCAGGCAAGCAGCGGAGCATTCCGGGCAAGTCAGCGGAGCGGCTGCTGAAAGGAACGCTTCCTCCGCCCGGGTCCGTACCCTGGGACGCATTCCGGCTGCCGTGGGGCGACATCAAGAGCGCGAATCGCCTGGAAGAGAACCTGACAAACGCCGGGAGAGCGGTCCGTCCGGCCCGCGAGGTGGGGCGGCCGGGGTTCTATTTCGAAAGCCTGTACATCCAGGGACATCTGCCGGCGCTGAAGGCGCTTTACGAACTGCGCTCCCTGGTGCGGGACGGACGGGTAGAGCCGGTCCGGCGCGACGAAGCTCGCCGGTGGTTCCGGGATAGATCCGGGGGCCTGGAACAGGCCGCCGACGTCCTCCCTCGCTGGGAGGCCACCGTCTACATCTTCCCCGGAGACGTTCTGTTCACGGAAAAGCCCGTGAACATCATCCAGGGCACGATATCGGGGATGAAGGACGTTGCAGGCCGGGTGGGTTGTCCGGTGGACTGACCTGGGCCCTCGCGCCTAATCTTCGTCCCCCGCCTCGGCAAGCCCCGGATACAGGAACGCATCCCCGTCCACGCGCTCGCCGCGGAAGAGATACTGCACCGGCCCCCTGCCCAGATGCCGGATGCGGGGCGGGCGGGAGCTCAGGTCTTCCTCCTGCAGCCAGGCGATGTCGTCCCAGCTGAGTCCCTGCCGGGCGGCGGCCTCCAGATCGGCCAGTGGACAGTCCGGAGGCGGCGGGCCGCACTCCAGAAGGTCCGTCGTCTCCTCCGGGTCGGAGAGCATGTCGAACAGCCGCGGCGGGGCCTCAGGGAACTCAACATACTTCCAGCGATCGTCCCTTGCCATGCGGAACGCGGTCTGCTTCAACGGAGTAAGCAGCTCCGAGCGCGCGAACCGGCGGCTGCAGGCGGCAGGATCTCCGCCCAGCAGAGGAATGAGGCTCACACCGTCCAGAGCGTCCGGGACGGGAGCTCCGGCAAGCTCGCACAGGGTGGGGAAAAGATCCGTAAGCTCCACCGGCCGCGAGACGCGAACCCCGGCGGGGATGTCCGGGCCACAGATCATCAGCGGCACACGGGCGGAGGCATCGTAATATGTCCGCTTGCACCAGAGTCCCTTCTCCGCGCACATGTCGCCGTGATCGCTCAGATAGATTATGTAGGTGTTCTCCAGCAGCCCGGCCTTTTGCAGGCCATCCAGCAGCTCGCCGATGCAGTCGTCCACATAGTCAACGCAGGCATAGTAGGCCGCCAGCGCCCGGATGTGATCCTCCTCCGGAAAGTCCAGCAGATGAAAGTCCTCCACGATGTAGCGGTCGTGGGGATGCAGGCAATCCGGGTATCCGGCCGGCCTCGGAGGCAGGCCGGTCACCTCCCGGGCGGCCCGGCGGAAGTAGCGGCCGGGTGCGGTCAAAGGGAAGTGAGGGCGGCCGTATCCGGCCACCAGCAGCCACGGCCGGTCCGGCGCGGTGTCTGCGTGCTCCAGGAGGAACGCCAGCGACTCGCGGGTGACGTTGGCGTCAGCCAGCAGACTCTCGGGGATCTCCGTCTCGCCCGCCCAGGGGAAGCGTCCCACGGCGTGATTGCACCAGCGGCCGTCCCAGGTCTCCACCGGATCGGGCTGATGGAAGCAGAAGCGGTCCACGCAAAGGTCCCCGTAGGGACGATGCTGGAAACCGCCCATCCAGCGCGGACCGGCCAGATGCATCTTACCGACCAGCGCCGTCGTGTAGCCGTGATTGCCCAGATGCTCCGCGAACGTGATGTGCTCCGGGCCGAGCTCGCAGCTGTTGTTCCAGGCTTTCAGCGCACCCACATACCGGCCGGTCAGCATGGAGAGCCGGCTGGGAACGCAGAGGGGAGACTGACAGTAGGCAGCATCGAAGATCGTGGAGCGCTCCGCCAGAGTGTCCAGCGCCTGAGTGCGCGCAAGAGAATCCCCGGCGTATCCGGCGATCTTCGGGTTGTGCTGGTCGGTCTGGATGATGAGAAAGTTCGGACGTCTCAATGCGCGGATCTCTCCTGCTGTCTTCTGCAGAATGCGGCAGGGGACCCCTGTTTTCCTGCCAGGCGAAGGGGCTTCGGCCGATTCACTCATCATATTATCCCACCTTTCGGCCCACAAGGCAGGAGGGCTTCCGTCCCGAAACGAAAGATAACAGCGGGAGATTGCCATGCCCGGGAGCGCGCGACGATGGAACCTGTTGATCCTGTGTCCGGACCAGCTCCGGGCGGACCATCTGGGTTGCTACGGGCACCCGTGCATCGGGACGTCCCGGCTTGATGCCCTGGCCGCCCAGGGAGTCCTGCTGGAGCGCGCCTACTGCGCCGCCCCGCTCTGCGGCCCCAGCCGCATCAGCTTCGTCACCAGCACGCGACTCTCCGAGCACAACCACCGCAACTACGGGTCCACGGTGGACTTCGGCGTCCCCAACCTGGTGCGCAGCCTGAAAGAGGCCGACTACCGGATGGCGATGTTCGGAAAGAACCACTGCTTCGAGCAGGACCAGCTCCCCGGGATCTGGGACGAGCTGGACGAGATCTGTCAGGGCAACTACGACAGCCATCCGCTCTACCGCCACTCTTTCGATGCTTTCCCGATGGACCCGGAGAGTCCGTTCGCCTCGGATGCCCGCATCACACAGGAGGCTGTGGAGTTCATCAGCCGCCACCGCGGCGGCGAGCCGTGGCTGTGCTGGGTGAACTGGCAGAGCCCGCACCCGGCGTTCACCTGCCCGGAGCCGTTCTTCTCCCTGTTCAGCCCCGATGAGATGACGCTGCCGGAAGGCTACCGGAACCCGGCCTCCGCCAAGCCCCGGCGCGTGCTGAACTGGCGTATCTCCAGCGAGGCGCAGGATGCCTCGGACGAGGACATCCGCCGCGCCATCGCGGCCTATATGGGACAGGTGCGCTGGGTGGATCATATGGCCGGCCAGATTTTGGACGCCCTCTCGAAATCCGGGCAGGATGGCTCCACGCTAGTGGTCTTCTTTGCGGACCACGGCGAGCTTCTGGGAGACCATGGATGCTTCCACAAGATCCCGGTCTTCTATGAGTGCCTCACACGCATCCCCGTCATCCTCCGGCATCCAGACGGTCTGTATCGCGGACGGTTCCGGGGACTGGTGGAGGAGGTTGACCTAGCGCCGACGCTGCTGGAGGCATGCGGCCTCCATGTCCCGATGGCCTTCACCGGAGAAAGCCTGCACGAGCGTCTGATTTCACAGCGGATGGACGCCTCCGACGGACGGTCAACTGCGCTGGTAGAGGCCGGGATCAAGGCCCCCACGTGGCCGGAACCCTGGCCGGAACCCCAGAAAGCTCCCTTCCCGCCGCACAGCTTCGGACCAGGGGCGATGATCACGGACGGCAGATACAAGCTGAGCCTGTACCACGATGACATGCCCGAGCTTTACGACCTGCAAACCGACCCGAAGGAGCTGAACAACCGGTTCGAGGATCCCTTGCTGAAAGATGTGAGGGATCGTCTGACCCTGGAGCTCTGCCGCCGGTTGCTGGGAGCCGGCGTTCGCGATGCCCGGGTGATATGCTGGCCGGAAGGGCCGGATCCGCGCGATGCTCCGGTGGAGACCGCCGTCCTGAGAGAACGTCTGCGCCGCCTGGAGGAGCAAGGCGATGCCTGCTGACATTCTGGTGTTGATGACCGACCAGCACCGGGCAGACTGGGTGGGCGCGCTGGGCGCAACCCACGTCCGCACGCCTACTCTGGATACCCTGGCCGCCCAGGGGACGGTCCTCACACGGTGCTATACCCCGTCCCCTCTGTGCATGCCCGCGCGGGCGTCCTTCGTCACCGGGATGTATCCGCACAACCACGGGATGTGGGATAACGTTGGCCGCATTCCCGATCCGCGGGACAGCATCGTGCACCGCCTTAAGGAGGCCGGATACCGCACCTGTCACGTGGGCAAAAGCCACCTGCATCCCCACGGGGATGGACGGGATCTGCGGGAGGAAGAACCGTTTATGCGGGCGCTAGGATGGGACGACATCCTGGAGTGCACCGGGCCGCTCTCCACGCAGACCACCACCTCCATTTTGACTGACTGGATGAAGGAGCAGGGGGTCTACGA
>CALCJH010000105.1 GCA_937967775.1 uncultured bacterium
CTGACGCAGTTCGGGAACCACCGGCGCATCGGCCAGGATGTTCGGCATGGCGATATAACGGATGCGGATACGGCGCAAGCGATACTCCAACTTCATCAGGCGAGACCCGCGGTAGGCTACGACCATCGGCGTTCCGGCCACCAGTGCCTCCAGAGTGACGGAGCCGGAGCAGGCTGCGGCGGCCTTCGCGTGGCACAGCACCTCGATGGTGGCTCCCCGCGCCAGCGCCACGCAGGGACGCGCCCCGGTCCACTTCTCCTGGCGCTCCAGCTCCCTCCGCGTGATGGCGGCGGCCTCTGCAGCCGGGAAATGATCCGATAGTGCAACGGCGAAGGCTGTCCGTCCGGGGCGGTGCTTCTCGATGAGAGCCGCCGCCTCCAGCAACACAGGCAGCAAGTGGCGCACCTCGTGGCCGCGGCTGCCGGGCAGCAGGGCGGCGATGTCCCGCTCAGGGTCCAGCTCCAGCGCTTCCGAGAACTCGCGCGCCGTCATCCGGGGACACACCTGGTCCAGCAGGGGATGCCCGAGAAAGTCCGCCCTCGCTCCTGCCTGCCGGAGCATCTCAGCATACCAGGGATACGGACTGATAAAATAATCCGCCGCCTGCTCCACGCCGGTCGAAAGGCGATCCCTGCGCCAGGAACCGGGCGGAAACCAGTATGCCACCGGGATCCCTATGGAGCGGGCAAATGGGGTGATGCGGAGATTGAACGCTCCTGCGTCCACAGCCAGCAGCATGTCCGGCCTGCGGAGCTCCAGCTCCCTGCGCGCGCGCTTCAGCAGCCGGAGCATATCCGGTATCAGCCGCGCCACCTGCACGAATCCGATGGCGGAAACCTGAGAAGCGTCGAACAGAAGCTCCATCCCCGCCTCGCGCAGCCTCCGCCCGCCGATTCCCCAGCACCTCAGAGAAGCAACCCGCTTCCGCAGCGCCGGCAGAAGAAGGGACGCCTGGTGATCCCCCGAAGCGTCCCCGGCAAAGACCGCTATTTCCAGCCCGCCCGGCCGGGCCGTCGTTTCTAAGCCCCCGGAACCGGCTTGCATTCCGGGCGTCAGCCCCTCGGAGTATCCAGCTGCCGCCCCCCGAATCCGAACTTGATGTTCTTCACGAACTCCAGCAGGTAATCCCGCTCCGGGCTGGGTTCCACTTCGGCCTCTATGGCCTCGATGGCCTGCGAGACGTTGAAATTGGAGCGGTAAAGCAGCTTGTACGCCTGACGCAGACCGCCCCTCACCCGGGCAGAGATGCCGGCGCGGCGGCAGCCGACCACATTCAGGTCATAGACATGCGCCGGACGGCCGTCCACCATCATGAAGGGCGGAACATCCTGCACCACCTTGCTCATCCCACCGATCATCGCCAGACGGCCAATGCGCGTGTACTGATGGACTCCCACCATACCGCCGAAGACCACGCGGTCCTCCACCTGCACGTGTCCGCTGATTCCCACCATGTTCGCCATGGTGATGTGGCTGCCGATCTTGCAGTTGTGGCCGATGTGGCAGTAGGCCATCAGAAGGTTGTCATCCCCGATGACAGTGGACTCCCCTTCTCCCGTCGCCCGGTGGATGGTGACGAACTCCCGGATGATGTTGTTGTCCCCGATGATGAGAAAACTCTGCTCACCCTTGTACTTGTGATCCTGCGGCTCGCCGCCCAGGAAGGCCGCTGTCTTCACCACGCAGTTGCGGCCGATCCGGGTCCATTGCTGGATGACGGCGTGGCTCTCGATGCGGGTGTTGTCACCGATCACCACATCCGGGCCGATGACGACATAGGGCCCAATCTCCACTCCGCGTCCCAGTTCCGCCGAGGGGTGCACTTCGGCCGTCGGGTGTAGCCGGGTGCCGACTTCTTCATCTATTTTCATCTCTGGCGCACCAAGCTTCCTGAAAGGGTCGGTTACTTTCCCACCGCCACCGGCTGCTTCTCTTCAGCGACCATCGGCTCGTCACGCTCCACCAGTGCGAACATCAGCTCGCCGTCGGCCACCATCTGGCCGTCCACATAGGCGGAGGCCCGGACCTTCCCGATGTTGCCCCGGGCCTTTAGCATCTCCACCTCCGTGATCAGCGTGTCCCCCGGGAGAACCGGCTTGCGGAAGCGGAACCGGTCTATGCCAGCGAAATAGGCTAGCTTGCCCATATGCTCCGGCAGCGAAAGGATGAGGACGCCGCCCACCTGGGCCATCGCCTCCACAATCAGAACGCCGGGCATCACGGCGTGGCCGGGGAAGTGCCCGTTGAAGAACTCCTCGTTGATGGTGACGTTCTTCAGCCCCGTCGCCCGAACGCCAGGCTCCATTTTCAGGATACGGTCCACCAGCAGGAAAGGATACCTGTGGGGGAGTATCGCGCGGATCTGCTCCACGTCCAGCATTCCGTGAGCCTCCGTAAAGGGGCCAACTCCGGCCCCGTGGTCTCTTTTCTCTGTCACAGACGCCATCTATACCGCCTTTCCTTCGACGATCCGCCGCGCCACCTCCACATTCGCCCGGTGGCCGGAGGCCACCCCGAACAACGCGGTCCGGAGAGCGCACCCGCACAGAGCGATATCGCCGAGCATATCCAGCACCTTATGTCTCACCAGCTCGTCTTTGAAGCGCAGAGGCGGCCGGATGGCGTCATCATAAACGATGATAGCATTCTCCTCGCTTGCTCCCCGCGCCAGTCCTTTCGCCTGCAGTTCCCGGGCTTCCTGGAACAGCCCGAACGTCCGCGCGGGAGCTACGCGGTCCACCGCATCTTCCTCCTCGGAGAACTCCGCAAACTGAAGCCCGATCAGCGGATGACTGTAGCGCATCAGATAGCGCGCCGCAAAAGCCTGCGAGGCGCTGGCCATCAGCATACTGGCGCCCTTCGTCACGCACTGGACTCCCTCCGGACGGCGCACGATGCGCTCACGCCCCTGCGGGCACGTTCCCACCTGGACAAACGCCTGGCAGAACGGCAGCGCGCTTCCATCCATCGCGGGAAGCTCCGGCCCTTGCACCTCGCAGACGGCGTTGTCTATTCCGCAGATGGCCAGGGCCGCCATCAGGTGCTCAACGCACACCACACGCTCTCCGCTGCCGCCCAGCGTCGTGCCCCGCGAGGTGTCCACCACGCTCGAAGGAACGGCCGGAATCTGCTGCCGCCCGCTCCGGAACACGATACCCGCTCCGGCCGCGCCTTCATGCACCCGTAGGCTGCAACGCTCCCCGGTATGAAGGCCGATGCCCTCAAAAGCCGCGGTCCCCGCCAGGGTCCTCTGCTCTCCCGGCG
>CALCJH010000106.1 GCA_937967775.1 uncultured bacterium
AGGAGCTGCTGGTCGGGATGGCCAAGCGCTCCGGAGGCAACTACTACTATATCCCCCGCCCCGAGATGCTTCCCGAGGTATTCCGCCGGGAGATGGACGCGCTGATGTCCGTGGTGGCCCGCAACCTGCGCCTGACATTCCAGCTTCCACGATGGACGCAAGTGCGGCAGGTCTACGGCAAACTGCCAGTCTGGGGGGACCGTCGGGTGGAGGTGACGCTGGCGGACCTGGAGCGCGGAGCGGCCGTTTCCGCGCTGGCGGAGCTGGAGCTGGGGAACCGCCCGGCGGGCACCTACCGGGTGGCGCAGGTGGGGCTTGTGTATGACGATGCCGTCAGCGGCCGCCAGGAACGCCGAAGCGCGGATGTGGTGCTGGAGTTCACCGCGGACGAGGATCTGGTGAAGGCGGGGCGCAACCCGGTGGTAGACCAGGAGCTGGAAGTGGCACTGGCATCGCGCAACCTGGAGCAGACGGTGATGGGGATGCGCACGCAAGCCATCAGCGCAACGGCGGCAGTGGCGGAGCTCGAAAAGACCCAGGCACTGCTGGCGGCGCAGGGAAGGACACTGGAGGCGGCTCAGCTGCAGGAGGCGATAGATGCGGCCAGGGCCGGCGAAGACCTGCAGAAGACCCTCGTGGGCACCATCCTGAATCTGGACCAGGGAAAGACGCGCTCAGGAGACTAGAGGGAGGACGCAATGCAGGACCAGGAACGGACGATGCTGGCAGGCGTAGCGCCCGACGCGGGACGGACCCAGGCGTTGCCACAGGCAGAGGCCACGCAGATGGGCGCATCGGTGGAATGCCCGGTTTGCCGTTCTCGCAACATTACGGGGGATCTTTACTGCTGGGACTGCGGGTTCTTGCTGACGGGCACCCCCGGCGAGGCTCCGGAGGCTTTGCGCGGTCCTTCCGCGAAGCTGGTGGACCCGCGAAGCGGACGCATCTTCGTACTGCAGAAGGGCGTAAATACCGTGGGACGGCAAGACACGGATGTTCTGTTGAGCGACCCGAGCGTCAGCCGCCGTCACGCAACCATCGAGGTGCGCGAGTCGGATGCCGTGGTGATGGACACGGGGAGCACCAACGGGACCCTTGTGGCGGGCACCCGACTGGCAGAGGGAGAGCAGGCCGTCATCAGTGCAGGGCAGGAGGTTCGCTTTGGCAGCTGCGCGCTGATCTTCGAGATGGAAGCTGCGCAGGAACCAGCTGCCGCCGAAGCACCGCCTGACGCCGAAGCTCCGGCCCCGGAAGAGGCTGTTGAGGGGATAACTCCGGAACAGGAGCCGGAGGGGGAAGAGAGGTTGGAGGAACCCGGCCCGGCCGAGTCCGCAGACTCTGAGGCAGTCTCAGGCCAAGCCGTAGGGATTCTGACTGTGCGGGAGACCGGGGAGCGGTTCACTGTGGGGTCGGACGGAGCAAGCATTGGACGGCGCTCCGGCAACGACATCGTGCTTTCCGATGCCTATGTCTCGGGCCAGCACGCCATCATCGCATTCCGGGATGGAGCGTTTTATCTAAGCGACGTGGGGAGCACGAACGGGACACTTTTGAACGGCGTCCGACTCGAGCCCAACGTTCCGACAGAGCTTTCCGCCGGAGACGAGATCCGACTGGGGCAATTAACACTTGTGTTCTCCGTGGAGGAGGCAGGCTGATGGCAGAAGAGACGGAGATCACGGCCCGCTTCGCTCGGGAGGAGCTGCAGGCGGGGTGGAACGAGCGCGGCTCTCCTGCGCGGCACTTCGCCCGGCTGCTCCTGGGAGCGAAGACAGATCTTGGCTGCGTGCGGGAAAACAACGAGGATAAGTTCGAGTTCTATATCCCCTCGGACGCTCGCGTGCTGGCCTGGAGGGGGATTGCTCTTGCCGTCTCGGACGGTATGGGCGGGCACGCGGCCGGTCAGATCGCAAGTGAGCTGGCGCTGAAGACATTCATTGAAAGCTACTATGGTGCTCTGACCGCGCCGGTGGAGATGGCCCTGCGGGACGCGGTGGCCGCCGCAAACCAGGCGGTCCATACGGCAGCATCCGTGGCGGGACGCGAGGGGATGGGCTGCACGCTGACGGCGGCTGCGGTCCGGGGCAACGAACTGTTCGTCGCCCACGTGGGTGACTCGCGCCTGTATCTGTTGCGTGACGGGCAGCTGCGCCAGCTCACGGATGATCATTCTTGGGTGGGCGAACAGGTCCGGCGGGGTGCGCTGACGGAAGAGGAAGCGGAACTATCGCCTTTCCGTAACGTCATCACACGCGCCATCGGCACCGCGCCTTCAGTTGAACCGGACATCCTCCGGGAGGAGCTGCAGACCGGCGACACGTTGCTGCTGTGCTCCGATGGTCTGAGCGGTGTGGTCCGAAGCGAGCAGATCGAGGCGGTGTTGAACGAGTCAGGCCCTTCCGAGGCGTGTGCACAACTCATCCGGATGGCGCTGGATGCCGGCGGGCCGGATAACGTGACGGTGCTCGTCGCCCGGGTGGAAAGCATCGAGCCGCTGCCTGACGAGGCGCTGGAGGATTCCGAGGACGCCTCCGGCGCACTGGAGGATGCGTCAACGAAGCCTCTTGCGAAGGACGAGCCGGAAGCTCCGAAGCGGCGAAGGGGCCTGCTGGGAAGCCTGCTCCACCGGGACTGAGCGCGTCCGGAAACAAAGCGGGGCCCCTTTCGTGTCTTTCCAGATAACGGAAGCGCATTACGGACGGCATCGGCGGCAAAGCATTGGCCCACTCCACAAACACGCTCGGCAGATATCAGATCATTCGCGAGATCGCGCGGTCGAACGACATCGTCTATGAAGCCATAGACCCGTCCATCGGCCGCCGTGTGGCGCTCAAGGAACTACAGCTTCCCCCGAACCTGGTGGGGGGCGCGCGCAGGGAGCGGGTGGAGCGGTTCTATCGTGAGGCCAAGGCAGCGGGCTCCCTCACCCACCCCAACATCGTGACCATCTATGAAGTGGGCGAGGAGGCAGGCCGTCACTTCATCGCGATGGAATTCCTGGAGGGACAGAACCTTCAGGAGACCCTGGAGATTCGCGGCGCCCTGCCCGCGAAGGAGGCGGTGGACATCGCCCGGCAGGTGCTGGAGGCGCTGGACTACGCGCACTCGAAGGGCATCATCCACCGGGACATCAAACCCGCCAACATACAGCTTCTTCCGGGAGGACGGGTGAAGCTGACAGACTTCGGCATCGCGCGGATCATGCACGAGCCCTCCATTACCGCAAGCGGCCAGATCTTCGGCACCCCGTCCTATATGTCGCCGGAGCAGATCGCCGGGAAGGAGATAGACCCACGCTCGGATCTATTCTCGATGGGAGTAGTGCTGTACGAGGCGCTCACCGGGCAGAAGCCCTTCACCGGCGACAGCGTGGTGACCATCACCTACAACATTATGAACACCCCTGTGCCTGAGCCCCGCGGTGTGCCTGAGGGACTGGCGGCGATCATCCGCAGAGCACTTGAGAAAGATCCCACCCATCGCTTCCAGAGCGCGAGGGAGTTCCTGGATGCGCTCTCTCAGGACTGGACAGCTCCGCAGAATGCCGCAGGGACCCTTACCCCGCCGCCCGTGTTCTTTCCGGCGGGCGGCGGGACTGGTCCGCTTCCCCCGCCCACCCCGGCACCCCCCGGTGCGCCGCCTCAGACGACCCTGCCGCCGGCAGGCTCTGCCCCTGGTCCTGCCCCGGGCGCGCCTCCCCTGCCCCCGCTTCCACCGCTGCCCCAGGAGCCGCGGGGACCGCTTCTGACGCCCGCGCAGAAATCTGCGCTCGTGACGCTGATCTTGGCGCTTGTGCTTGGCGCGCTGCTGCTTGGAACTGTGATGGGCATCAACGCGGCGTGGCACAGCTACCAGCAGCGACAGAACGACGCACGGGCCAAGTCTCTGATCAGTGACGGTTTTGAGCACTTGAAGTCCGGAAACTACATTGCGGCGATTCCCTTGCTGGAGCAGGCTTTGCAGCTGGACCTGACTCCAGCTACGCAGACCACCGTGAAGCAAGGACTGGCTGCGGCGCATAAGGGGCTGGGGGTTTCCCTGCTCAACAGCGGCCGGCTCCGGGAGGCCGAGCAGGAGTTGATCACATCACTCAACTACAACCCCGATTCCGGCGACACGCTCTATGCGCTGGGAGAAACACACTGGCAACTGGGAGATCCGGCTGCAGCGGCCAGAGACTGGGAGGAGGCCGTCAGCCGTGACTGCAACTCCAAGGGTGGGCAACTTTCGCTGGGCCGGCTCCAGAGACTTTACTGGGATCTGGGAATGCGAAGCTATCTGCAGGGTGACACCGGGAAGGCCGTGCGCCTGTGGAGGGAGGTGGTCCGGCTGGATGCTCAGTCACCCCTGGGCCAACGCGCGCAGGACGCGATTACGACGGCGCTGATGACTCAGGGGCGGTAGCGGGCAGACTGGTATTTATACCTGAATTTGGCGGAATTCCTTCCGCCGCCTTACCTTACTGGTACTAAAGTGCTACTCTAGCCATACGAAAGGCGGTAGTCTGTCGCCTGGCAGTGACAGCGAAAATAGAGGTGGGGGGGAGGTGTGACGTCCTCCCCGGAAAGGAGAGCAGGAGTCTTATGAAGCTGATGCGACTCGCCTTCGTATGCGCGGCGGCGGCGCTTCTTGTGGTGTCCGCCTCGCACGCGCAGATCATCTTCGGTCCGAATCTTCTGCAGAACAATTCGTTCGAGGAAGACACGTTCGGAATTCCTAACTACGTTCCCGGTTGGGACCTGGTCCCGGTGTTCGGCGGGGGTGTAGACTTCCCCGGCGGCGGCGAGCAGAGGGACGGTGACAAGGCGTTCCGGTTTATCACTGGCTTTTTCTCGGATGACCGGGCCGACGGGTCTCTTTGTCAGACCATTTCGCTGGCGCCCGACTTCTACTACTTCAACTTCTCCGGTTGGGTAAAGCGCTACGTTCTGGGCGACGGCTTCGTGCTTAAGCCTGACGCGGGCTTCGTCACTGTACAGCTCAAGGCGGACGGCAACGAAGTTATGTCGTGGACATACAAGTCGGACGACAAGTGGAACTTCTTCTGGTTTGTCACCCCGCAGCAGGTTCAGGTGCAGAACAGTGTGACCGTGAACATTCTGTGGGGCACGAAGCCGGGCGAGGGAGTGAAGACATTCGACGTGGTCCTTGCGGACGGCTTCGGATTGCAGGCCGCCAAGGTGATCCCCGAGCCGGCGTCTCTGCTGGCTCTCGGTGCAGGCGTTTTGACGCTGGCGGCCCGTCGCCGCAGGATCTGAAGGTGTGACGGTTCCAGAAAGGGACTTTCACTGCAGTCTCACAGACTGACGATTTTCAGGAGCGCCCGGAAGGTCGCTCCTTTTTTCTTCCGGCGGTTTCTGCAAAGCCGCGGAAGGACATCGGGGAAACTGAGGACCGTTCGGCAGCCTGCAAAACGTGTCTGACGGTCCGAGGAGGCAGGATCCGCTGCCTGCGGGGAGACCTGCCAGGACGAAAGGGAAGAAAGGAAGGCAGACAGATGAAGCTGCTGAGGCTGGCTTTTCTGGCGATTCTGGCGCTGGCCGCGACGTCCGTCGGCGCGCAGAATCTGGTGACGAACGGAGACTTCGAAGGCGGATGGGGTCCGCCCGAGGCTCCCTGCGAGGGACTGGTGGGACACACGACCTACAGCTGCTGCCGGGCCATCGGCTGGAAGGCCTGGTCCGTGCCGCTTGACCCGGTGGCCGGTTCCCCCATTCCGGGACATCCCACCTTCACGGAGATGCCGGGAGGGAACTGCACCGTCGATCCGGGCAACAACTACCAGCGCATTGCCGGCGGCGAGCGGTGCCCGGACGGCCAGTGCGGAGGCTATAACTGTCGGGGAGGAATCGTTCAGGCGATTTCCACGCAGCCCGGTGTGGAATACGATCTGGATCTGATAGTCAAATTCAAGAGCACGCGCGGCGACGACCCTTTCCCGAAACAGTCTTACTGGTATATCGGGATTGACACGACGGGTCAGACAGACGATCCACTGGCGCCGACGGTATCCTGGACTCCGGAATACCCGATACCCCCCGATGGCTATGAGACGCTGCTTCCGTGGGACGGAATGTGGAACAAGCACCATCGCCGCTTCACGGCGGCAGGAACGCAAACCAGCATCTGGTTTATGCTGGTGGTGCGCGAGGACGGCAGGGGCTATCTGGACCTTGACAACATCACGGTCACCCCGGCGACACAACCGCTGATCACCATCACCGGCGGGCCGACATACACCCGTCTGGGAGACCGCAGCTATCGGATCGAGTGGACAACAAACGTGCCGTCGGATTCCCGCGTGGAGTTCGGAAAGACCGCGCCGACCTCGGACGAAGGGCTTTTCTACGAGACCTTTAAATACGACGGGGCCCTGACGACAGACCACAGCGTGGTGATCAACGGACTGGACATTGACACGAAGTATCACTTCCGGGTCGTCAGCGCCGCTTCAGGATACAAGACCGCGTATTCATTCGACGACACGTTCGTGACACCGGGACCGGCCAGGCCGCTCTTCAAGAACGGCGGCTTCGAGGACGTGGACGTCGAGGGCAATCATACGCTGGCCCCCTGGATACCGTTCGGAAACATCGCACAGGGCCTGGTGGGACCCTACCCCGCGAGCGGAGCCGTTGGCTGGTTCTTCAACTTCAAAGCCAACGAGGGAAGCTACTTCTTCGGCTTCGCCACGAGCTACGGCCTTGTGGACGGTGGGATCTACCAGCGCCTGCAGGCGGTGCCCGGCGGGAACTACACCGTGGATTTCGACTACCGCACTCAGAACTGGGACTTCGACGTAATGACCCCGCCCATCGGACGGGCCGCCTATGATGACATTCAGGTCTGGGTTGGAATAGACCCGACCGGCGGAGTGGACTGGCGCTCGCCTGACGTGGTATGGGCAAGGCGGTGGACGTCCGGCTACGACTTCATCAGCCGGCCGCCCGTGCCCGGGCAGTGGTCGCCTCCGGCGCTTCCGCTGGGAACGGTGTCGGCGAACGCGCAGGGTGACCGCATTACCGTCTTCATCCGCTACTTCAACAAGTGGCCCTGGGTCTGGAACATCGCTGCGGTGGACAACCTGCGACTGAGCGGGCCACCTCTGCCGCCGACCCAGGTTCAAAGCATCGGCCAGGCCAGAGATCTGGGCCAGTTCGCCTACGTGGAGACGGTTAATCCGTGCGTGGTCACGCTGGTTCCGATTGACGAAACCGGGTTCTTCTACGCGCAGGACCTGGACGGGACGGCGGGCATCCGCGTGAATGCCAGTGACCCCATGAGCGTGGGAGAGCTGGTGAAGGTCCGCGGCACGGTGGATTTCAACGCGAAAGGCGAGATGGTGCTTCAGGACGCTACCGTGATGCTGGTGAGCGGCTCAGCCCAGCCGAAAGTGCGTACCGTGAAGAACCGTGACGCCGGAGGCAAAGGCTATGTGGGCCAGCCGAACGGTCTCTCCAATCAGGGATTGCTGATGAGGGTGTTCGGTAAGGTCACATATGTCAACTACTTCGAAGGCTATTTCCTGCTGGACGACGGTTCCGGAGTGGAATCGGGCGAGACGGAGACAGACCCGAACACCGGTCAGCCGTACCGGGGAATCCGCGTGACGAATATCGGTGGGGCGTTCCCGCTGCCCGGCGGATACTATGCCGCGCGGGGCGTGGTGACCTCGGACATCGTCAGCGGGAAGAAGATCCGGGTGCTTCGCAGCCGCGACGGTTCGTTCGTGGACGACATCGTGCAGCTGGCGCCGTGACCTTCTGAGGAACACCCTCTCTTCGGACATTCCAGTCCGGGCCGGGGCAATCGTCCCGGCCCGGACTTTTTGAGGAAAAAGTACGCGGGAAGGCGGAAAACCGTTTACAGGCACCGGCCTTTATGGTATAAGCAGGGTAATCACAGACCCAACATCGCACGACGGCCTCCCGTTTCTGTCCGTAGATTGCTTATCCTTCTGCGCAGCGATCGGAACCCCGTTTCAGCTTCAGCGAGTATTCCTGCAGCTCAGTGCGCTTGAGAGGACTCTGTGAGAGAGTAGAGATCGCGCAGACGTCAGCGAGAGAGGCGGCGGCTGCGCCAGGTGCGGGACCGGTGATTCCCGAGACGATCGAAGAAGGACAGGCAATTGGCGACCAAGTCCCTGTACGTGGGCAACATGCCCTACAACACGACGGAGAGCGAACTGCGCGAGCTGTTTGAGCCCCACGGGCCGATCGAGAGCATCCGCGTCATCCAGGACAAGGGGTTCGCTTTTGTGGACCTGCCGGCGGAGAACGCCGCAGCGGCTATCGAAGCGACCAATGGAGTGGAGCTGGGCGGACGCCCGCTGACCGTGAACGAGGCACGCCCTCGTCCGCCGAGGACCGGCGGTGGCGGTGGCGGCGGCCGCGGCTTTGGCGGCGGTGGCGGATACGGCGGCGGACGCGGCGGTGGAGGCCGCAACCGCTGGTGATTCCGTAGCACGCCAGGTTTTATCGAGAAGGGCGCGGGGGCATCGCCCCGGGCCCTTCTCCTCTCGTCAATCTGCAGTCATCAACCGCTCGAGTTCGTGACCCTTCCCTGGCCGGTTCACCCCGAAAGCCGCCAGGGGCCGACACGCCTCCGATGCCGCCGAAGCCTACCGGCGCACGCGCCCGGAAATCCTGACCCGGGGCGTCTGATGTGTGATGCACGATCTCATCGCCAGACCTCCGCGACGCACGGCGCACCGATATAAGGTAACAGCCCCTTCCCAATCTACGGCCAGGAGCATTTCCGTAATCCTCTGTGTGTCGGCTATGGCAAAATATTCGGGGTTGATGTGCGTCGCGCGCTGCGCGGCAGACCGTGCCGTTCCCCGTCGGCCGGTCTCAAGGGGCGCCCGGCTATGACCGAAGATGGAGATGGGAACCGCTGCGGGAGCAGGTCTCGTAGATTCTTCCGGACTCCGGCAACCCCGGTAGCAAAGACGCGTGGTGATGCTGACGCAGGAGGACCGGGTATGAGCCTGACATTGACAGGAGGAGAGGCATCTGTTAGGTTTGAGAAAGATACGTGAACTGCCCGCCGCGGGTCTTATTTTCAACCTGAGAAGGCCGGCCCCGCGGGGGTTGATTTGCGTCTGGATGCTGGCGGGAGGTGGTTTTGTCTGCACCCCACGCGCGCGTGAGATGCGCCTGGTACCCCCGCTTCGCCCGGCAGCCTGGTAACAACAGGCGAGCTCATACTCTCAGGGGTCTGGCGCCGGCCTATATTGATCCGCTATGACCCGTTCCGGAGGCGACTGGAAGACGATAAGGCGTAATGGAGCCCGGTCTATACTCAGCAGCTGATACTCCCGTCACGGTCCGTGA
>CALCJH010000107.1 GCA_937967775.1 uncultured bacterium
CCGAAGGGATGTCCATTCCTGAGGCGGCGCGCTTCGCAGCCAGGGCGGCTGCCATCTCGGTCACGCGCGCGGGCGCGCAACCCTCTCTTCCCAGGCGCGAAGAGGTGGAGAGATCAGGCAGCTGAGATTCCTTTGCCGGAAGCCTGCCTTCCGCCGTCGCGGGTTCCGGAGGTGAATGCGCCGGCTGCAGCGATCACAGCGGCGACCGCGCATCGGAGCTCGGAGGCCGCGCGAGGCGCCTGCAAGGTCCTCGCTGTTGCCCGGCCCGCCCTGTTGGACTGCGCCTTGAAGCCCCGCCATCGCCCCGGCTCCTGATTCCCCGAATGAACAGTCGAAATCCTACGCAGTCTTGACAGGTCCATCCGTCTGGACGGGTGCGCCCCGGTTCTCCGGCGGAAGCTTTTTTGTCCGAAATCTATGCGCCTCTGCCTCGGTGCTGCCGTTCTTGAAACCATGGAAAAGAAATCTCCCCGGCCGGTCTGGACCAGCCGGGGAGCGAATGGAGGGTGGGAAGCTGAGGCTATTATAACGCTTCTTTCAAGCTCCCTGCAATATGGCGGCAGAAAAAATCACAACTTTTTATAGATACTACAACGCCGCGGTGGCCGAGGAACCCGGAACGCACAAAGCCCCGCGGCGCTTCCGCGCAACGGGGCTCACATCAGATCACGCCTTCCCGGCAGACCCGGAGGCTTACTCTCTGTTCTTGAAATAATCCGCGTTGATCTGGATGTACTGCTGCAGCTCTTCCGGGACGTTGTAGTCCGGGAAGATGGCGGAGACAGGACACACCGGCTCGCATGCCCCGCAGTCAATGCAAGTTTCCGGGTCAATGTAGAGCTGCGGATCCTCGTCCGTCCCGTGGATACAGTCCACCGGGCATGCTTCCACGCACGACTTGTCTTTGGTGCCCAGGCACGCCTCTGTTATCACGTACGCCATAGCGCTCTTGTCGTCTCCCCTGAAAGCCGCGGCGGATCCCCTCCGCCGCCCCTTTTGCGGTTGCGAACAGTTGGCAATGCGCGACTGTCCGCAAAGGGATATTAGCCAGCCGTCCCTGCGCCTGTCAACATCAGCCGGTTGCGTCAGCCCTCCGCCAGGAGGGCATCCACGTCCGACCGGAAGACGCTCCCGGACACTTTCCCCACATACTTCTTGGCGATCCGGCCTTCACGGTCCAGAAGATAGGTGGTGGGAATCGGAATTTCGTTGATCTGGAAGGATGTCTCGGAGTCACCGGAAGGCATCAGAATGGGATACGGGATGGCGTATTCCCGCACAAAACGGCGAACCACCTCCGGGCCTTCTGTATCCAGGGACACACCGACGACCACCACGCCCTTCGACTCATAGTCTTTCGCCAGCGCCACCAGGTCCGGCGTCTCGGCCCGGCAAGGGGGGCACCACGTCGCAAAGAGATTCACAAGGACCACCTTGCCGCGGTGGTCGGAGAGGTCAAAACGGCCTCCGTCAAGATCATTCATGACAAGCCGCGTGTCCCCCGACCTTGAGCCGGCGTCTGCCACGCCCTCGGAGGCTTGCTGCATCCTTCCGACCGCCGCATAGACCACCACGCCCACGGCGACCAGCAGGGCCGGCACAAGCCAACCCGGCAAGCGCCTCTCCCCGGGACCCGTTCGCTGTCCTTCCATAACCTGCTCTCCCCTTTTGCTAAACCAAAAGGCCGTTGCCAGACGTGCCGGCCATTGGCTCGCCCGCTATTGCCAGAAACGCCGCAGCGGGCCCCTGCAGTTCCCGGCCCGACTGCGCTGCGCAGATCACGAAGGATGCGCGGCCTCCCGATGCGCAACTCTCCCTTGCAGACGCGAGGAGCATCCAGCTTCTCCGCCCGGGAGCATACAAGGCAGATGGCACGCCTGACTCAGACGATATCGCACATATCCGGCATCCCGCTGGGAGGCATAGGAGCCGGGTCGGTGGAGATCCGGCCGGACGGTCTCTTCCACGACTGGCTGATCTTCAACGCGGGGCGCTGGTCGCCCGGATCGCCCGGCCCGGAGCCCCCCCCGCTTGCGCCGGAGGATCTGGTCTTCCTGGTGCGTACGAGAACCGGCGAGGACTCGCCGTGCGTGAGGTATCTTGCTCTTCGGGCGCAGCTGCATGAGCTATATTCATTTTCCTGGCTGAGGTGCGTCGAGGGCATCGAGTATGACGGCATGTTTCCGGCGGCGCGTCTGGTCTATCTTGACGAAGCGCTGCCGGTACGCCTGAGCGCGACGGTCTTCTCTCCCTTCATTCCCGGCGACAGTGAGGCATCCGGGACTCCTGGTTTCATCGTGGAGTTCCATATCGAAAACCCTGCCGGGGATGAGGTGGAGGTCGCTTTGCTCGGAACTCTGCGCAATCCCGTAGGGGCCGGTCAGGCAGGCCGTTGCCCTCTGAACACGGTGGAAACTGCGGACGCCAGCGCAATCATCCGCCTTGGCGCGGAAGGGCTGGAGGAGAACCACCCCACCACCGGCTCTATGGCCTTCGGCGTCAACGGCGGGGAGGTCAGCTTCATCAGTGGATCCTTCAGCATCGAGCGCCCCGGTCTGGTCTACTACGGCGGAAGCCGCTACGGGATGAAGGTCTATTCCAACCTTTTCTGGTTCCGCGATCACGGAAGTCTGCCGGACCTCAGCCCATCGTCGCCACCGTCCCTCCCGGATGGATTCGACCCGGCCACCCTGCCAGACCCGGAGGCGCACGCAGAGTTCTCGCACCTGGTCCGCCACTCCGCCTTCCACAACCAGTATCACACCCTGCTTCACGCGCAGCCTGCGCTCTCGCGCGATGTGGGTCTGCAGAGGGAGTTCCTGGCGGATGCTGTGCGCAATCTGCAGGAGATCCAGACACGGGGAGGCGCCTGGGGCGACGCATATCTCTGCTCGCAGCATCATCTTCCTCCCGGAGCATCCGCATCCTGCGCTTTCGCGGTGGCGTGGCACTTCCCCAACCACATCAGTCCCACGGGCGAGCGGCTGGGGCACCGCTACGAGAAGCGCTTCTCCTGTTCCACAGAGGTGGCGCGTCATCTGCTGGAGCGCCGGGACGATCTGAAACGGCGCTCCTTTGTGCTCCCCGGCGCGCTGCTCGAAAGCAGCCTTCCCCGGGAGATGACCGAGGCCGCCCTTGCGCAGTTGAGCACACTGACGAAGTGCACCTGGTGGACACGCGAGGGACGCTTCGGAGTCTGGGAGGGACTCGGCTGCTGCGGGTTCCACACCATGGACATCTCCTATCAGGGCTCCTTTCCCCTGATCGCCCTGTTTCCGGACCTGCAGAAGGAGCAGATGACACACGGGGCGCGTTTCCAGCGCCAGGACGGCCGGATCCCCCATATGTTCACCCCGGACTTCAGCGCGGTGGACGATCAGTTCGAGCGCGTGGACATGAATCCGCAGTTCGTGATGCTTGTGGCACGGGACTACCTCTGGACGGGGGATTGCGATTACCTCCGCACTCTCTGGCCCGCCATCGTCCGCGCCATGGAGAGTACCGCCGCTCTGGATTCCGACGGAGACGGGCTGCCGGACACGGACACCCGCCGCAACACCTACGACGTCTGGGACTTCCAGGGCTGCCCATCCTATATCTCCAGCCTGTGGCTGGGAGCGCTGGCTGCAGCGGAGCGTCTGGCGCGCGAAATGGGGGAGGACGAGCTTGCCGGGTATTACCGGCAGACGCTGGAAAGGGGGCTGGCGTCGTTCAAAGAAAAACTCTGGAACGGCCAGTATTACGTTCTCTGGCGCGATTCCCGCACCGGCGAGGCGGACGAGTGCTGTATGAGCGATCAGGTGAGCGCGGAGTGGTTCTTCGCATCCTGCGGGTGGGACCTGCTGTTGCCGGAGGATCGCATCCGTTCCGCGATGAGCGCCATACTAACGCACAACTTCCGTCCGGACCGCGGACTTATCAATGCCAGTTATCCCCCTGGCGTGCCGCACCGGATGGCGACATCGGGCAACCTGCAGCAGGAAGCTACCTGGACGGGCATCGAGTACACCGTGGCGGCCCTCCTTATACATCTGGGGATGCTGGAGGAAGCGCTGGATGTGACGCGGGACATCCACCTCCGTTACGAGCGCACCGGGCGATTCTGGAACCACGTGGAGTGCGGAGAGCACTACTACCGCGCAATGTCCTCATGGACGCTGCTCCTGACGGCAAGTGGCTTCTTCCGGGATGCTTCCGCGGGAGAGATCGGCTTCCGGCCACGCTTTGCGGAGCGGCCGTTCCGTTGTCCTTTCGCGGTTGCCGGAACCGTGGGCAGCTACACGGAGAACGCTGCTGGTGGGGAGATCGAGCTGTGGGAGGGGACTCTGGAAGTCCGGCGGCTCCGTCTGCCGCATCTGGCCGCCATCAGCCGGGTGGAGTTGAACGGGTCCGCGCTGAAGTTCCAGAGGACTCCCGGGGGAGCGCTCGACATCGGCGGCGGCGTGACGCTTCGGCCCGGCGACCGGCTCACGGTCAGCCTCTGAGAAGAAGGTGCCCTTGAACAGCAGACTCAGGATCGGCATCCTTTCATTTGCGCACGGGCACGTGAACGCCTACGCGCAACAGATCCTCACATTCGAGGATGCGGAGGTGGTGGCGTGCTGGGACGATGACGTCCAGAGGGGGCAAGCTCAGGCTCAGGCGTTCGGCATCCCCTTCGTTCCGCATCTGGAGGATATCCTTTCGCGGCGCGATCTGGATTGCCTGATCATCGCCAGCGAGACCGTCAAGCACGGTGAGCTGGCTGTCGCCGCCGTGGAAGCCGGGCACAACGTGCTGCTGCAGAAGCCGATGGCGCTGACGCTGGAGGAATGCGACCGCATCATCAGGGCGGTGGAGAACAGGGGCGTCTGGTTCAGCCTGGCCTTTCAGATGCGCTGCGACCCGGCCAATATCCGGATGAGGGAGATCGTCCACTCAGGGACGCTGGGAAAGATCGGGACCATCCGGCGGCGCCACTGCATAGGGGTGCTCTTCGACCGGGCGTTCTGCGAGGGCCCCACGCGCTGGCACCTCTCTGCACAAGCCAATCGCGGGATGTTCTTCGACGACGCCATCCACCCGATGGACTGGCTCTTCTGGACGGTGGGAGAGAAACCGGTCTCGGTGATGGCGGAGATCGGGAACATCTTGACGGACATCGCTCCGGACGACACAGGCTGCGCGCTGTTCCGCTTCCGGGACGGCCTGCTGGCGGATATCTACAACTCCAGCGTCACCCGCGCCGCAGAGAACACCACGGAGATCTACGGCGAGAAGGGCGTCATCATCCAGAATCACGGAGACGGACCGTCCAATGCCATTCTGCCTCCCTGCCCCGTGGCGGTGAAGATGTTCCTGGCCGACGAACCCTCGAAAGGCTGGCAGGATCTGGGCATCCCTGTGCCTGCAGGACACGGGGAGCGCATATCAGCTGTGGCGAGGGCGTTTGTGGACGCGTTCCGGCGCGGCGAGCCCATCTGTTCCGCCCGGGACGGACGCGTCTCCGTGGAGATGTGCCTGGCAGCCTACGAATCGGCCGCCAGCGGCCGGCGCGTGGCCATCGGTCAGGATCCGGCCTGAGCGCCGTATTTCACTTTAACATCCACCACGCCGATCATCTGCGCCAGCTCCTCATCGGAATAGCGCCGGGTCCAATCCCGGAAACTCTCGCCGTTGGAGCGGGTCTGCTGGTAGGCGCGAACGATGTTCGCGACCCCCAGCTTCACGTCCTCCGCGGCGATCCGGCGGGCGATCTTCCGGACGAAGCTGGCATCCTCTCCCAGACCTCCGCCCACGTGGAAGTCGTAGCATTCCACCTCCCGCCCCTCGATCTTCGTGGAGGCTCCCTGCAACCCGATGTCCGAGATGACCTGCTGTCCGCAGTTGTTCGGGCAGCCCGTCATATGGACGCGGATGCGGCGGTCCCAGGTGACGTTCTGCTCCAGATAGCTGATGACCTCACTCATCAGCCCTTTGGTCTCAGTGACGGCCAGGTTGCAGAACTCTTTGCCGGTGCACACCACGCAGTCGGACTTGACGGTGGTCTCTCCGATATCGAAGCCCAGCGCACGCAGCTCCGCCGCCGCCTCCTCGACGCGCTCCTCCGGGATGTCGAAGACGATGAAGTTCTGTGAGATGGTGTTGGCCAGCCGTCCGCTGCCGTACCGCTCCGCAATATCGGCCGCCCCGAGCATCTGGTCGCCGGTTATTCTGCCGATTTTGACCGTGACGCCGATGTAGCATTTGCCGTCCTGCTTCTGCGGATGGATGCCCAGATGGTCGTGGTGGGCTTCCCGCAGAGGATGTCCGCTTGCTGGGTAGGGCTCGAACGGCACGCGGGCCGCGATCTCTTCCCGGAACTTTTCGGGGCCCCAGTCGTCCATCAGGAACTTCAGGCGGGCCCGGGTGCGCCGGTCGCGGCCCCCGTGGTCGCGGTAGATCTCCGTGATGGCCACGGCGTAGTCCAGCACCTGGTCCCGCGTCGCGAAGATGTTCACGGGCTTCGCAAAATGGGGGGCAGTGGACAGGCCGCCGCCGATGTAGATGTTGTAGCCCTCCTCTGCCACGCCTTCCGGACCGTGAGGAACTCCCACGAACGCGACACAGTTGATCTGCGGGAAGGTGCAGTTCACGGCACACGCCGAGATGGAGACCTTGTATTTCCTGGGCAGATTGGAGTATTCCCGGTTCCCCAGAAAGTGTTTCGAGACGCGCAGTACATCCGGCTGGGCGTCGAAGATCTCGTGCCGGTCGCAGCCCGCCACCGGGCAGTTGGTGACATTGCGCATAATGTCGCCGCAAGCACCCACTGTCGTCAGCCCCACGCGTTCCAGCCGGCTGAAGATGTCCGGCACGTCCTCGATGCGCAGCCAGTGAAGCTGGAAGGCCTGCCGTGTGGTGATGTCGCCGAATCCGCGGGCGTACTGATTGGCCAGAAGCCCCACCTCACGGAGCTGCGTCGCAGTGTAGTGCCCTCCGTGCACCTTGATGCGCAGCATAAAGTGACCGCCGCCTTTGGGCTTCTGTTCATAGAGACCGTACCACTTGAACAGGTTGAAGTCGTCCGGGTCTATGGACTCGTAGCCCTCGCGGGCGTAGCGGTGGATGTCCGCCAGGACGTCAAGCCCGTCTTTGCGTTTCTTCAGATCTTCGATGGGATTAGGCAACCCTGCTTCACTCCTTCCAGACCGGGTTTCAAACAGGAGACGCGGCTGGGCCTCGGCTTATTTCTGACTAAACCAATCTGGATTATAGATTTTGGCGTCGCGCCTGTCAACACCGCCGCCGGGCAGGATTCCATGCCTTCCAGGGCGTAGTCCACAGCGGGCGCGATGCGCCCGCACTTTCTGATCCGGACGAGGTGTGCTATGCCCCGATACGCTCTCGGGATAGACTTCGGGACCCTCTCGGGACGCGCCGTCCTGGTGGACGTGGAGACCGGAGAGGAGCGCGCGACAGCCGTCTGCGACTACGCTCACGGCGTGATTGACGAGATTCTGCCCGCAACCGGGCAAAAGCTGCCCCCCGACTGGGCCCTGCAGGACCCAGCGGACTACCTGGTGGCACTGGAGGACATCGTCCCGCGCGTGATGCGGGAGTCCGGAGCGCGGCCTGAGGACGTGGTAGGCATCGGAGTGGACTTCACATCCTGCACCATCCTGCCCGTGCGCGCCGACGGGACACCGCTATGCTTTGAGGAGCGCTGGAAGGGCGAGCCGCACGCGTATGTGAAGCTCTGGAAGCACCACGCCGCCCAGCCGGAGGCGAACCGCATCAACGAACTGGCCGAGCGGCGCGGAGAAGCATTCCTGAAGCGTTACGGCGGCAAGACCTCCAGCGAATGGTTCTTCGCCAAGGCGCTTCAGATCCTGGACGAGGCGCCGGAGGTGTACCGCGCTGCGGACAAGATCATCGAGGCGGGAGACTGGATTGTCTGGCTGCTGACGGGGCAGGAAAAGCGCAGCGCCTGCCAGGCAGGCTACAAGGGGCTCTGGTCCGCCGAGGACGGCTTCCCGACCCGCGACTTTCTGGGCGATCTGCACCCGGAGCTGGCGGACATAGTGGACACCAAGATGAGCCGGCAGATCCACCCGGTTGCCTCGCGGGCCGGTGAACTGACCGCAGAGATGGCGGCGAAGCTGGGGCTAGGGGCGGGCACCCCGGTGGCGGTGGCCAGCATAGACGCCCACGTGGCGGTTCCGGCGTGCGGAGTGACGCGGCCGGGCACCATGGTGATGATTATGGGCACATCCACCTGCCACATGGCCCTTTCCGAGGAGCCCAGGGTCTTCGAAGGACTGGCCGGGTA
>CALCJH010000108.1 GCA_937967775.1 uncultured bacterium
CAACTGGACAGCCGGCTGGGTTTTGGTGAAAGATTCGAGCGGTAGCTCCCCGGCCGGCGCGTGCCCGGCCGGGCCTGCCCGGGGGAGCGATGCTCACAGGACTGCACGTCGAGAACTTCGCCCTCATAGATCGCCTGGACGTCCGGTTCGGGGAGGGGCTTACTGTCCTCACAGGAGAGACCGGCGCGGGCAAGTCCATCATTGTGGATGCCCTCAATGCCGTGCTGGGCGAGCGGACCGATCCGGATTGCGTCCGGAGCGGGTGTGAACGCGCGCTGGTGCAGGCGGCCTTCGATCTGAGCGGTTCCCCGGAGGTCCAGGCGCAGCTTGAGGAGGCCGGCCTCGGCAGAGACGAGATGCTGATCGTCTCCCGCGAGGTGACCGCGCAGGGGCGATCGCAATGCCGGGTGAACGGCCGGTTGACCACCCTCGGGCTCCTGCGCGAACTGACGGCCCTCCTTGCAGACGTGCACGGACAGCACGAGCACCAGTTGCTGCTTTCGCCCGCGTGGCAGCTGGAGCTTCTGGATGCATTCGCGGGAGAGACGGCGCTGGAGCTGCGCTCGCGCTACTCCACAGAATGGGGCGCTTTGCAGAAAGCTGCGTCCGAGCTTCAGAGTCTGGTCTCCGACGAACGGGAGCGGTCGCGGCTGGCTGATCTTTACCGCTTTCAGGTGGGGGAGATCGAAGCCGCCGCATTGCGGCCGGGAGAAGAGGAGGAGCTACGTCAGGAGGCGGTGCGGCTGGCCAATCTGGAGAAGCTGTTTGTGGCGGCGGCGCAGTGTGCGGAGTTGCTTTCCGGAGACGAGTCCGACTACCCGGGTGCGGTGGCAGCCGCCGGGCAGGCAATGAAAGCGCTGGAATCCGTGGCGTCCTACGATCCCGGGATCGCGGAGCTTCATTCGCTGCTGGAATCGGCCGTCGTGTCGCTGGAGGAGGCGCTCTCGGGGGTCCGGCGTTGGCGTGACAGCCTGGATGTCAGTCCGGAGCGCATAGACCAGGTGCAGTCGCGCCTGGATCTCATCGCGTCCCTGAAGCGCAAGTATGGTGACACGGTGGAAGAGGTTCTTGCTTACCATGACCGCGTGGCCGCGGAACTGGGCGGATTGGAGCGCTCGGACGAACGGCGGCGGGATCTTGAGGCGGAGCGGGACAGGGCCCGCCGGGAGGTGGAAGACCTTGGCCAGCAGCTTTCCACAGTGCGCAGAGCGGCCGCGGAGACGCTTGGCCGCCGGGTCCAGGACGAGCTTCAGGAGCTGGGGATGCAGGGGTCGCGCTTCCACGTTGCGGTGGAGCAGGCGCCGCACGGTCCCCGCGGTCAGGACAGGGTGGAGTTTCTCATCTCGGCGAATCCCGGCGAACCGCTGAAGCCGCTGGCGCGGGTGGCGAGCGGCGGGGAGGCGTCGCGGACCATGCTGGCCCTGAAGGTGACGGCCACGGAGTGCGACCCCGTGAAGACGCTGGTGTTCGACGAGATAGACACCGGCATCGGCGGGCGTACCGCGAACACTGTGGGGGAGAAACTCCGGGCGATCAGCCGGGGCAGGCAGGTGCTCTGCGTCACGCACCTGCCGCAGATCGCCCGGTTTGCGGACCATCATCTGAAGGTGGAGAAAGGGGAAGAGGCTTCGGGAAGAGAAAGGACTGTTATCAGCGTGCGGGCTCTTGAAGGGGAAGAGCGCGTGGGCGAACTGGCCCGCATGCTCGGCGGAAGCGAGGAAAGCGAGGCGGCTGTTCGGCATGCGCGGGAACTTCTTGGCATCGAGCCCCGCACGCGCTAGCAGGTCGCGCGGCTCCAGGGCGGCCGGCCCGGCGAGGTGCGGCCGGCGCACGAAGGATCTGGCGAAGCGCCTCAAGCGCGGCGACATCGCCATCATAGACCATAAAGACCTGGACAGCGTCGCGGCGCAGATGCTTGTGGAGGCCGGGGTATCCGGCGTGGTGAATCTGGCGCCGTCAATCTCCGGGCGCTACCCCAACCGCGGACCCTCCGTGCTGCTGGAGGCCGGCATCCCTCTCATGGACGTGCCGGATCCGTCGCTGATGGACCGCATCCGCGAGGGCACGATTGCCGAGATCGCGGACGACACTCTGCGGCTTGACGGGGCGCGGGTGGCTGACGGCGAGCTTCAGACCGCCGAGGTGGTGGAGCGCAAGCTGGAGGAGAGCCGCCGGAACCTGGACGAAGAGCTCCAGCGCTTCGCTCAGAACACGCTGGAGCGCGCGTCGAAGGAGCTGAGCGTCCTGCTGGCTTCGGTGAAACCTCCTCCCACACGGGTGCCCATACAGGGGCGTCACGCGCTCATCGTGGTGCGCGGGGAGAGTTATAAGCAGGATCTCCAGATCATCCGCGGCTATCTTCTGGATGTGCGCCCGGTGCTGATCGGGGTGGACGGGGGGGCCGACGCGCTGCTGGAGATGGGGCTGCGGCCTGATGTCATCATCGGGGACATGGACAGCGTCTCGGATGCGGCTTTGCGCTGTGGGGCCGAGATCGTGGTCCACACGTACGCTGACGGCCGTCCCGCGCCGGGGGAGGAGCGCGTCCGGGAGATGGGGCTGGAATACAGCACCTTCGCCGTGCCGGGCACCAGCGAAGACGCGGCCATGCTGTTCGCCTATGAGCACGGCGCGGAGCTCATCGTGGCGGTGGGCACGCACTCCAATCTGTTCGACTTTCTGGAGAAGGGTAGGGGAGGGATGGCCAGCACTCTGCTGGTGCGGATGCGCATCGGTTCGCGGCTGGTGGACGCGAGAGGGGTCAGCAAGCTCTATCCAGCC
>CALCJH010000109.1 GCA_937967775.1 uncultured bacterium
AGCCGTGCCCGATGATGACGTCGTAGCCCTGGCTGGCGTATTCGCGGAAATCACCTTCGAAGTCCGCGGGGCTTTCGGTCTGCTTCTGGTTGACGCGCGCGCCGAGCTCCTTCTCCACCAACAGGAGCCCCTGGTATCCCAGCTGATTCCAGCCGCCGTCGTTGACCGGTCCGGGGCTGAGCAAGGCGACCTTGAGCTGACGCCCACCTTCCCCTTTGCCGCTTTCCTTCGCCGGCCCACCGCATCCAGCCGACATAACAACGGAAAGAAGAACCGCCAGAAAGAGACCCGTTCTTATGCGCATCGTCTCGCTCCCTCCATCTTTTCCTGCGGACCGGGCGGCAGCCGGACGCCCGGCGTCACACAGGAATCGTAACGGAACTGATTCGTCTGTGTCAAAGCCAGGCATCCCGCGTCAGCATTCTTAGCATGCAGGAAATAATCCGGAAACCGGAAAACGGGTAACCTTGCTGTGTCTCGCGCAAAGCCGGGGCGTAGCTGAATCTGGTGCAACGCCCGGCAGAATCTTTCGCAAGACCAGGAGAGGAGTGAACATGAGAAAGCTGACTGCTGTGCTGAGTGCCGCGCTGGCTGCTCTGCCCGTCGTCATCGGCGCGACCCCTTCGACGCTCGTCTGGATCCCTTCCACGGACATCCAGCCGAAGGGCGTGTTCCATCTCGGCTACGACACGTACACTTCGCCGGGCTCCGATGCCACCAACGCCACGGTCTACGGGGTGACCTACGGCGTCAGCGAGCAGATTGAAGTGGGCATTGACTACTTCTCCGGCACCAACCGGCCCTGGTTCTTCAACGCGAAGCTCAGGGTGCTGGAAGAGAACGAAAGCAACCCCGCCGTGGCGCTAGGATTCTATAACGTCTCCCCAAAGAGCGACGTCACGCAGAATCTGGCCTATGCGCTGGTCAGCAAGACATTCGCCGGCACCCGGTTCCACGCCGGATATGCCACGGGTAAGAAGAGCGTTCTCGGGCGTGACGAGAACATGGTGCTGCTGGGTATCGATCGCCAGCTGGACGACAAGTGGTGGGTGGCGGCGGACTATCAGGGCGGCAAGAGCTTTATGGGGGCGCTGAGCGTGGGCGCAGCATACAAGTTCGCCGACAACGCCTCCGTCCTGGTGGGCTACGACTTCTACAACGACAGCTCCATTAAGGACACTGTCACGGTCCAGATTGACATAGATCTTTAAGGCAGCCTCACATCCCTCGGGGCGGCAGGAGTCGGCTTGTGATCAGCCCGGGCCTGCCGCCTCTTTTTTTCGGCGCCGGGCGGCAGCGTCAGCTCGAAACTGCGGCTAAAGGTGAAATCTCCAGCCTTCCCGTTCAGCCTGGCCGGCAGGCTTGCGGCGTTCGCCCGCTTCAGAGGGGCAGCCACATCCTGCTGGCGGCCGGGCTGGACGTCCAGTTGAACATCCACCCCTTTGTTGCCATCCCCTGCGGCAGAAAGCGTGAGAGTGCCCCTTACCGGAAGAGCTCCGCGGTTGACCGCCGAGATCCTCAGAGTCTCCGGCCCAGACCATTCGGCGCGCACATCCAGAGGGACAAGCCAGCCGTGATAACGGGCGCGCTCGGTTGCATCCAGTCCGGAGGTCTCCAGGAACTGACGCACACGCTCCACGTCGGCAAGCAGCTCACGGACCTGCTGGAGAATCATCTCCCGGTTGGAGGGGGTGGCGGTGGCCCGGCGCGAGGTGGGCCTGCCACTCTCCACCAGGATGAGCCGGGCGGAACGGTCGGCACGGTCCGCCACCAAGATCGCCCGCGCCACCTCTCTCAGTCCCAGCATCCGCGCTCCGGCTACTGTCCTTCGCTCAGTCAGGGAAAGCGTACGGTTCATCTCCTCCAGAAGGGTCTCGTACAACTCCACAACGGCGCGTTGATCGGCGGGAAGCAGACCGCCGGACATTTTGACCGGCACACCGGCGGCAAGCTGCTCACGTGTGTAAGAACCCATAAATGCTCCGGCGTTGTAGATATCCATCGCGTCGAAGGGCACACCGGTCAATCTTAGCGTGGCCGTGAGCCCTCCGGCAGAGTCGTTGCGGAACCCGAAGCTGAACTCTCCTCCCCGGGGAGTAGGACGCAGGAAGATCACCAGCGGAGCATCAGCGGTGGCCTCCAGCGACTGCAGGTCCGCGGTGACTACGGGCGCAGCCTTGCCATAACCCCCAGATGAGGCGGAAAGAACCGCCCCCAGAAGCGCGAAGATACAAACGCGGGCTTTCAACTCTTGCTCGGGAACCTCCTGACCGGACCTGGCCGGCAACTATAGGACTGCCGGAAGCCATGGTATGTCATTCCACAAGCCCCGTGCAACCCGCACGACGGACGCTGGAGCGCCTTTGGAAGGCGGCAGGCGGCGTCGGGTATAATGCCCGCGGACATGCGTTTTCTGGAGACCTCGAAAGACCCCCAAGAACAGATCCGGGCCGCCCTGACGGCGGGCTCGCCGGCGGATGACGATGCCGTGGAGCGGACCGTGCGCGGGATCATCGCGAGAGTGCGCTCGGAAGGGGACGCGGCGCTGCTGGATCTAGGACGGCGATTCGACTTTTCCGGACTGGAAAGCATCGCTGTGCCACCCGAGCGCATCCGGCAGGCGCTGGACAGCATTCCCCGTGATCTGAGAGCCGCCCTTGAGCACGCGGCCGCAAATATCCGGGAGTTCCACGAGCAAGAGAGGGCGGAATCCTGGGTCTCCACGCGCGGGTCCACGGTGATGGGCCAGCTGGTGCGGCCCGTCCCGTCAGTGGGGCTGTATGTTCCCGGAGGCAGAGCCGCCTATCCCAGCACCGTGCTGATGACCGCCATCCCGGCGGCCGTAGCGGGCGTGCGGGAGCTGTGCGTGGCTTCCCCCTGCGGTGAGGAAGGAGAGATCCCCGAAAGCATTCTGGCCGCCTGTGCCATCAGCGGGGTGAGCCGGGTCTACCGGATGGGAGGCGCTCAGGCCATTGCGGCCTTTGCGTTCGGCACGGAAAGCGTTCCCCGCGTGGACAAGGTGGCCGGGCCGGGGAACCGGTTCGTCAACTGCGCCAAGCGGCTGCTGTTCGGGCACGTGGGGATAGACTCCCTGGCCGGGCCGAGCGAGGTGCTGGTCATAGCGGACGAGACGGCCGATCCGGAATGGGTGGCGGCCGACCTGATCGCGCAGGCCGAGCATGGAGGGGATTCCCGTTCCATTCTGGTGACTTGGAGGCGCGAGGTGGCCGAGGCTGTGGCCAAGGCTGTAGAGAAGCAGCTTCCCCGGGAACCACGATCCGGACACATCCGGGAGTCCCTGGACTCCTACGGGGTGATCCTGCTCACCGCCGGCCCGGATGAGGCCGTTCACTGGACAAACATCTGCGCGCCGGAGCACCTGCAGATATGGGTAGAGCGCCCCCAGGAGTGGATCGGCCGCCTGGTGAACGCGGGAGCCATCTTCGTCGGCCCCTACAGCCCGGTGCCGATCGGCGACTATGTGGCAGGGCCCTCGCACACGCTGCCCACCGGGACCGCGGCCCGGTTTTCGTCAGCCCTGGGTGTTGCGGAGTTCCAAAAGCGCACCAGCCTGATCTGGTACGGTCCGCAGGAGCTCACCGGGGATGCGGCCGCGGCGGTGACAATCGCCGAAGCGGAAGGACTGCCCGCGCACGCGCGGGCCATCACGCTGCGCGGGAAGGACGGTCAGACTTGAGCAATACGCAGGCTGCGGCCACGCTGGCCGCGGCGGAAGAGCGGTACATCACGCTGCCCGTTCCGGGAAATGGAACAGGGGAGGTTCTGGCGCTCCCGGAAGCGATGGAGCTTCTGCGGAGCCTGGACACGCTGATCTTCGACCTGGACGGGGTTCTCATTGACCCCACAAGGTCCATTCAGCGCGCGCATCCTCTGGCCATAGAGATGTGGCTGCAGATGACCTTCGGAATGACGGACTGCGCCGAGCTTGTGTCACCGGAGGACGTGGCCGCATTCAAACTGGCGGGTGGATTCAATGACGACTGGAACATCGCCGAGAGCGTGGCGCTCGCGTTGGCAGTCAAGGCGATCCAGTCCGGCGCGAAGGATGGCGGAGAACTGCTGGGTTACGGATTCTCTCTGCAGGATACTGCGGAAGGAGCCGCGTCGCTCGGCGGAGGGATGGACGGAGCGCGGCAGTGGCTGAGGAGCCAGACTCCGCCTGAGATTTTCGAGGAAGCAAGCCGAATCTGCGCCAACGGGCTGGCCGGGCAGCTCCTGAAAGAGGTCATCGCCGGGCCCTTCTGCCGGGAGATGTATGACTTCGATGCGCAGTATGTGACCGGCGAGGGCACCATTCTGGAAGACCGGCTCCTGACCCCGCCGGAAAGTCTGGAGCTTCCCTTCGAGCGAGGGGTCTTCACCGGGCGGACCTACGGGGAGGCCCGGGTGGGGTTGCGTCTGGTGGGGCTTGGAGAGTTCGTTCCCGACGAGCGGCTGATCAGCTGGAACGACGGGATGTATAAGCCCGACGGCCGCCCGCTGGCCATTCTGACAGAGCGGATCGGCTCCCGGGTGGCTGCTTTTATCGGGGACAACCCGGACGATATGCGTAGCGTTCATCTCTACCGCCGCAACGGCTCGGTGCCGATACTGAGCATCCAGGTGTGCTTCGGCGCGGCGGCGGATGAGGCGCGGCAGGTGTTCATCCGGGAGGGGGTCGATCTCATCGCCCCGGACACTGTGTCCGCGCTCGCGGCTCTGAAGGCGCTTCGCGAGGGAGGATGTGATGGCTGACCGCACGGCGGAAGCTCACCGGAAGACCAAAGAGACCGACATCACCGTCCGGCTTTCACTGGACGGTAGCGGTCAGTGCGAAGCCAGCACGGGCATTGGTTTCTTCGACCATATGCTGGATCAGCTTGCGCGCCACGGACTTTTCGACCTGAAGGTCCGTGCCGAGGGCGATCTGCACATTGACGCGCACCACACCGTGGAAGACACGGGGATCGTGCTGGGAAACGCATTCGCGCAGGCGCTTGGCGACCGGGCTGGCATCCGGCGCTATGGATGGGCGGCCGTGCCGCTGGATGAGGCTCTCGTGCTCGTCTCAGTGGACATCAGCGGGCGTGGACTCTTGACAGCCGACCTGGGACGTCTGGACCCGATGGTCGGCGAGTTCCCTTCGGAGCTTGTTCCCGAGTTTCTACGGGCCTTCGCCAGCGCGGCCGGCATCACACTGCATGTGCGCAAGCTTTGCGGGGTAAATTCGCATCACATCATCGAGGCAGCGTTCAAGGCGCTGGCGCGGGCGCTGCGGGAAGCCGTGTCCCACGACCCACGCTCGCCGGGAGTTCCCTCCACGAAGGGGGTGCTGTGAGCCGCATCACCATCGTAGACTACGGCATGGGCAATCTTGCCAGCGTCCAGAAGGCGCTCGGGCATCTAGGATTCGAGAGCGTCCTGACGCAGCGGGCTGAGGATATCGAGGCCGCGGAACGGTTGATCCTGCCCGGTGTGGGAGCTTTCGGGGCTGCCATGGCGAACCTGGAGCGGATGGGGCTGGTGGAACCTCTACGCGATTACTGCGCGTCGGGCCGGCCGTTCCTGGGTATCTGCCTTGGTATGCAACTCCTGATGACCGAAAGCAACGAGCTGGGTCAGTGGAAGGGACTGGACATCATCCCCGGACGCGTGCGCCGCTTTTTCGAGGACACGCCCGCTCCGCCGGACATCAAGGTGCCGCATATGGGATGGAACACGCTGGACATCCGGCGGCGCGACGGCATCTTCCGGTCCGCGGGAGAGGCACCCAGTGTCTATTTCGTGCATTCGTACTACGTTGTCCCTGAGGATGAC
>CALCJH010000110.1 GCA_937967775.1 uncultured bacterium
ATCAGCTCCCGCACAGAGTGGAACTACCGCTACGGTCTGGAGCGGCTGCGCCACGTCGGAGCCACCGTCTCCTGCACCGAAAGCGTTATCTTCGAATGGCTTCGCAGGGCCGGCACTCCCGAGTTCCGCGAAGTCGCCAAATGGATAAAGTGATCATTCCCCGTTGACCGGGCGCTTCCCGGACTCGACTTCATCTCCCCGAGGGCGAACCCAGCCGGGTGGGAATGGCAACGCAAAAGCGACCAAGTCGCAGTATAATGGCGTATGGCGCAACGATGCGCAGAGAGGAGGTAGAAGTGGCAGTAGAGACTCAGGCCATCGAGGCCCTGCTGAAGGAGAACCGCTCCTTCCCTCCCCCGGAGGACTTCGCGCAGCAGGCCAACCTGAACGATCCCGAGATCTACACGCGGGCGGCAGAGGACCCGGAGGCGTTCTGGGCGGATGTGGCCCGGGGGTTGGACTGGTTCCGGCCGTGGGAGCAGGTGCTGCACTGGGAGGTGCCGTTCGCCAAGTGGTTCGTGGGCGGCAAGCTGAACGCGTGCTACAACTGCGTGGACCGGCACGTGCGGACCGCCCGGCGCAACAAGGCGGCCATCATCTGGGAAGGCGAAAACGGCGAGAGCCGCGTCCTCACATACTGGGACCTATACCGCGAAGTCAACCGCTTTGCCAGTGTCCTGCGGGAGCACTTCGGCATCCGCAAAGGAGACCGGGTCTGCATCTATATGCCGATGGTGCCCGAGCTGCCCATCGCGATGCTGGCCTGCGCGCGGATCGGGGCGGTGCACACGGTGGTATTCGGCGGCTTCTCGGCGGAATCGCTGAAGGAGCGCATCAACGACTGCCAGTGCCGCCTGGTGATCACCGCGGACGGCGGCTACCGCCGCGGAACAGTCATCCCTTTGAAGCGCAGCGTGGATGAGGCCCTCCAGGAGTGCCCCAGCGTGGAAGGTGTGGTGGTGGTCCGCAGGCTTGGGCTTGGCCTGACGGACGCCACCTTCACCCACATGCAGGAGGTGCGCGACCACTGGTGGCACCGGGTCATCGAGGACGTCAGCCCTCGCTCCGATTGCGAGGAGATGGACTCGGAGGATCTGCTGTTCATCCTTTACACCTCCGGCAGCACCGGGAAGCCCAAGGGCATCGTCCATACCACGGGAGGGTACCTGACTGGCGTCTACGCCACCACAAAGTGGGTATTCGATCTAAAGGAGGAGGACGTCTTCTGGTGCACGGCAGACTGCGGGTGGGTGACCGGGCATAGCTATCTGGTGTACGGCCCGCTGGCTAACGGCGCCACCATCGTGATGTACGAGGGCGCGCCAGACTTCCCGGACCGCGACCGGTTCTGGGCCATCTGTGAGAAGTATGGCGTCACCGTGTTCTACACCGCCCCCACGGCCATCCGCGCCTTTATGAAGTGGGGCACGGAGCACGTGGAGAAGCATGACCTCTCCACACTGAGGCTCATCGGATCGGTGGGAGAACCCATCAACCCGGAAGCATGGATGTGGTACCACCAGAACATCGGGGGCGGGCGCTGCCCGGTGGTGGACACGTGGTGGCAGACCGAGACCGGGCACATCCTGATCAGCCCCTTGCCTGGCATCACCACCACGCGGCCGGGCTCCGCAACCTTCCCTCTGCCTGGCATCGAGGCTGACGTTGTGGACGAGGCAGGCCAGTCTGTGCCGCTGGGCGGAGGCGGCTACCTGGTGCTCAAACGGCCCTGGCCGGGGATGCTGCGCGGACTTTACGGCGACCCGGAGCGATACCGGGAGGTCTACTGGTCGCGATACGGCACGATGTATTTCGCCGGAGACGGGGCCAAGCGTGATGAGGACGGCTACTTCTGGCTGCTGGGACGCGTGGATGACGTGATGAACGTCGCGGGCCACCGCATCAGCACGATGGAGGTGGAAAGCGCGCTGGTGGATCATCCTGCCGTGGCGGAGGCCGCGGTCATCGGGAAGCATCACGAGCTGAAGGGTCAGGCCATTGCGGCTTTTGTGACGGTGAAGGACGGTTTCAAGGCTGGTACGGAGCTTCAGGACGAGCTGAAGGAGCACGTCGTCAAGAAGATCGGAGCCATCAGCCGCCCGGACGACATCATCTTCACGTCGGAGCTCCCGAAGACCCGTTCCGGCAAGATCATGCGCCGGTTGCTCCGGGACATCGCAGAGGGCCGGGCTCTGGGAGACACGACCACGCTGGCGGACCCGAACGTCGTGGCGATGTTGCGGGAACGCTACGAAGAGGAGGGCGGCTAGAGCCGGGGTTGGCCCACTCCCGGCCAGGGGAAAGACAGTCACCGGGTGAGCGGCCCGTCCCGGCAGGAAGGGCGGGCCGCTGCCGCGTAGGAAGACGAAACGCAGAACGGAAAGCGCGCGATGAAGATCCACGAATATCAGGCGAAACAGGTGCTGAGGCGTTACAGGGCCCCCGCCCCCGATGGCGCGGTCTGCGAGACCCCGGAAGAGGCGAGGGACCATGCGGCGGCTCTTGGAGCGCCGGTGGTCATCAAGGCTCAGGTGCACGTGGGCGGCAGGGGCAAAGCGGGCGGCGTGAAGGTGGCCCGGACGCCGGAGGAAGCCTTCAACGCCGCCGGAGCCATCCTGGGAATGGACATCAAAGGGCTGACGGTGCGCAAGGTGCTGGTGGAGCCCGCGCTGGACATCCGGGAGGAGTACTATCTGGGGATTGCGCTGGACCGGGCCTCGCAGCGCAACACGGTCATCGTGAGCGCGGCGGGGGGGGTGGACATCGAGGAGGTAGCGGAGAAGACCCCGGAGAAGATCGCCCGGCATTCCGTGGACCCGGTCATCGGCTTCCGGAGCTGGCACGCTCTGGACGTAGCCAAGCGCGGGGGCATACCGGCAGGGGCCCTTCCGGGAGCCGTGGATCTTCTTCAGAAGCTGATGCAGGCATATCTGGAATCGGATGCCGTGCTGGCCGAAGTCAATCCTCTGGCGCTCACCGGGGAGGGTGAACTGGTGGCGGCGGACGCCAAGATGGTGATAGACGACAACGCCCTGTTCCGCCAGCAGGAGCTCGCCGCGCTCCGAGAGGATGAGGGAGAAGACCCCATCGAGGCAGAGGCGCGCCGCCGGGGCATCCAGTATGTGCGCCTGGACGGGGATATCGGGGTCATCGGAAACGGCGCCGGGCTGGTCATGGCGACCATTGACGAGGTTCGCACGGCCGGAGGCAAAGCGGCCAACTTCCTGGACATCGGCGGAGGAGCTAGAGCCGAGCTGGTCCGCAACGCCTTGGAGATCGTGCTGATGGATCCGCGGGTGCGCTGCGTCTTCTTCAACGTCTTCGGCGGCATCACACGCGGCGACGAAGTGGCCCGCGGTATCCTGGCAGCCCGGGAAGGGCTGGATGTCCGGGTCCCGATGGTTATCCGTCTGGCGGGCACCGAGGCGGAGGCGGGCAGGAAACTGCTGGACGGCTCCGCCCTGAT
>CALCJH010000111.1 GCA_937967775.1 uncultured bacterium
GGCGGGCAGGGGAAGTAACCCTCCTTGTGCCGGATCTTGTAGCCCAGATTTGGCTCTTCGGCGCGCGCCGAGTTCCAGATCCCCTCCGAGGAGTCAACGTAATAGAAGCCCGTATTGGCCTTCTGCTCGAAGCGCACCTCATCGAAGATGAAGAACTCCGCCTCCGGCCCCCAGAAGCTGGTGTCCGCGATGCCGGTGGACTTCAGGTAGTTCTCGGCCTTGCGGGCGATAAAGCGCGGATCGCGGCTGTATTCGATGTTGGTGCCTGGCTCGTGGACGTTGCAGATGATGGCGACGGTGGGCTCCTCCACCATCTCGTCCACGAACGCCGTCTCCGGATCCGGGAAGAGATTCATATCGGACTCCTGAATGTCCTGGAACCCCCGGATGCTGGAGCCATCGAACCCCAGCCCATCCTCGAAGACGCTCTCGTCCAGATCCTCCGCCGGGATGGAGAAGTGCTGCCACACGCCCGGGAGGTCGGTGAAGCGCAAGTCCACAATCTTCGCGCCCGTTTCCTGCACCAGCTTGATGACGTCCTGCGGTGTCTTTGCCATTTCCTGAACCCGTGTTCCTTTCGATCTACGTTTTGCTACGCTCGCCGCCCGCGCCGGGACGGCCGCGCCTGCGCAGGGGTCCCGCTAGAGCGAGTCCTCGTCCCTGTCGCCCGTACGCACGCGGATGGACTCTTCAATGGGAAGCACAAAGATCTTCCCGTCGCCGATCTCCCCGGTGCGCGCCGCGCGCATGATGGTCTCGATGACCTCGTCCTTGCGGTGATCCCCGCAGACGACTTCGACTTTCACTTTGGGCAGCAGATCGATCGTATACTCCAGACCACGGTATTTCTCGACTTGGCCCCGTTGCCTTCCGTGCCCTCTCACCTCAGTGATGGTCAGGCCTGTCAGGCCCAACTCTGCCAGGGCGTCCTTGACTTCCTGCAGTTTGTGCGGCCGGATAATGGCCACAACCAGTTTCATAGCTCCTGCTCCTCCGGCAGCGCCGCCGCGTAAGGAAGACGCGCCCGAAACCTCAGACCTGCCTCAGCGCCTCCTCCAGGCGCCGGACGGCACCATCCACGCCGTCCGCATCCATTCCCACCTTCCGCCCTCCTTCCGTTACGTAGAAGGAGTCGCGAGCCTCATTGCCCCACGTGCTGACCCTTGCCGAGTGGATATCCCATCCCAGCCGCGCAAACGCCGACGTCATGCGGTAAAGCAATCCCGGCTGATCCACGGCGCGAATGTCCACCACCGAATGGCTTTCCGACAGATCGTTCAGGATGCTGACCCTGCGCGACTGATACTCCTCCGGCAGGCTCTTGCGCTTGCGCTCCAGCAGGTCCTGCAGTGGCTGCTCTCCCAGCAGCACGCGGCGAAGCTCGCGGTGCAATTCATGCTTCTTGAACTCCGGCAGCTGCTGGCCCTCGAAATCCACATACAGGGTATCCAGAGCGATCTTCTGGTCCTGCTCCCGGGTAAAGACCTGCGCGGCGTGCACATTGATGTCCAGCGCCCACAGCACCCCCGCGATCTTCGAGAGCAGACCCGGCTGCGGGTCGTCCCGCACGCAGATGGTCAACTCCGTAAAATCTGATCCCTGCTCGGAGCGGAAGTCCGTGCAGATCTCTCCCTGCTCGGCCTTGCTGATGAACTCGATATGCGAGGCCATCTCCTCCGGGCTGGTGTTCAGCAGGTAGATGGCCGGCATGGCCGCCACGTGCCGCTCCACCGCATCGGGCGGCAGGTTGGTGATGGAGAGCTCGCGCCGCACCCGGCTTCGGTAAAGGTCCAGGTCCTCCTCGGAATCTATCAGCGGAGCGCGGCTCACCAGAGCTCGCTCGGCGCGGTAATACAGTTCCCTCAGGAAGCGTCCCTGGATCTCGCTCCAGGCTGAGGAGCCCACCGAGATCACGTCCGACATCGTAAAGATGTAAAGCATGCTCAGCGTGTCCCGGTCGCCCACCACGTTGACGAAGTCTTCCACGGTGCGCCGCAGGTTCAGATCCCGCAGACGGGCCGTATCGGACATCAGCAGATGGTGCCGCACCAGGAACTCCAGCCGCTCCACACTCTCCACGTCCATACCCAGCCGCGACGCGATACTCCGCGCGATGAGGGCCCCCTTCTCCGAGTGGTCGCCCGCTCCGCCCTTCCCGATATCGTGCGTCAAGGCGAACAGGAACAATAGCTCCGGATGCCGGATGGAGGCGAAGATCTGTCTGGTCTCTTCGTCTCCAGCCTCGCCCAGATGTTCGCAGTGGCGCACCACCATCAGCGAGTGCCAGCCGACGGTGTATTCGTGCGCGGCATCCCCCGGAACCAGACCCATCACCCGGCCGAACTCCGGAATATACCACTGCAGCACTCCCGTGCGGGCCATCGCGATGAGCGCGTCCGCCACCCCGCTTTGCCCGCGCAGGATCATCATCATCACCCGCGCCGCCTCCGGGTTATCCACCGGAGCGGTTCTCAGCGCCACACACTGACGCAGAGCGTCTTCCGCCTCAAGCGAGAGCCTCAGCCCGTAGCGCTGACAGTATGCGAACGCCCGCAGCGCCGCCACCGGATCGTTCAGGAACGCCTCCGGATTCTGCAGAACCACCCGTCCGTCACGGGCGGCAAGCCCCGGCTCCAGCTTCAACTGCTGGCTCCGCGCTCGGGCCATCATCTTCTTCGCCATGCTCCGGATGAACGCCGCGGCATCATAATACTGGCGCATTAGACGCTCTGCCGCACTCTCCTCCGGCGAATCCTGATAGCCCAGCGACGCCGCGGCCGCCTCCTGTTTGGGAACCGTCAGCACATCCGCCTGGCGGCCCGCCCCCAGGTGCATCTCCCAGCGCAGTCGGGAGTAGAAATCCAGAACCTCCCCCACCCTGTCAACCTCGGCGGAGGTCAGCAGGCCGTGGGCCCGGATGTCCTCCCAGACCGTCTCGCTGCCGAACCCGAACGCCGCCTGCGCCAGCCATCCGGCGAGATGGACGTCGCGGAGGCCGCCCTCCCCCTCCTTGATGTCAGGCTCTACGCGGTAGACGGAGAGTCCTCTCCGGCGGATGGAGAGGTCCCGCTCCCGCACCTTGTCATGAATGAACGCCACCGGATGCAGGTGCCGCCGCAGCTCATCCTGGAACGACTGAAACAGTTCACGGCTGCCGGCCACGAACCGGGCATCCAGAAGCGCCGTCTGATTCTGGTGCTGCAGGGCGGCCGCCTCGCTCAACAGGCGATAGGCGTATCCCACCTTCATCTTCGCCTCGGCCAGGAACACGTCCATGATCAGGCGGAACATCCGCCGGGTGACCAGATCCACGTCCGGATCGTCTTCGGACGAGGCGATGAAGTTGATGTCAATATCGCTGTAGGGAGCCAGCTCCCTGCGCCCGTATCCTCCGGTGGCCACCACGGCAAGATGCCGGTAAGCTCGGCCGGCCAACCCGGGGTTCTCCGGGTCTTCGCACGCCACCACCAGCATCCGGCGCACCACCAGGTCTATCAGCGCGCTCAGCCAACGGCACCGCACCCGGCCCGGAAGATCCGCCGCCTCCCGGAAGACCCGTTCCCGTCCTTCCAGCAGGATGCCCGCAATTCCCCGGACATCGCTCACCGCGTCCAGGTGCCCTTTCAGATCGGGCCACCAGTCCTGCCCTGCAGGGGCTGCGTCCAGATCGCTCAGTTGCTTCAGATCCGTATCCTTCCCTGGCGAGGCGGCTTCCATTGTCCGGACTGTGGAGAGGGGCTCCGGCGCTTACCGGATGGCCCCGTCTCCCTCCTCTCCGGTCCGGATGCGCACTGCGTTGTCGATGCGCGACAGAAAGACCTTGCCGTCGCCGATCTCACCCGTTGCCGCGGCCTTCGTGATCGCCTTCACCACGCTGTCGGCCTCGGCATCGGAAACCACAGTCTCCAGCTTGATCTTATCCAGCAGGTTGACGACATACTCCTGCCCCCTGTAGTGCTGGGTCCTGCCCCTCTGCTTGCCGGAACCCATCACGTGGGACACGGTCATCCCCTGGACGCCGAGAGCGTCCAGCGCTGCCTTCACGTCGTCCAGCTTGTTCGGCCGGATGATGGCTTCGATCTTTATCATTCGAGGTCTCCTCCAGTGCCCGCCACTTCGCCGCGGCAGGACGTTCAGACAGCTTCCAGATTGTAGCCCATTTCCCCGTGCTGCGACAGATCGAGTCCGATTGTCTCATCCTCGTCCGTCACGCGAAGCGGAATGAACACACGCACCAGAAGCAAGATGATCAGGCTTGCGATCAGGGAGAAGGCCGCCGTGGCCGCCACTCCCACAAACTGCCTGCCGAGCAGCGCCAGCCCTCCACCGAAGAAGAGCCCGTTTGCGCCGCCGTCATTGATGGCCAGAGAGGCGAACAGTCCCGTGGCCAGCGCACCCCAGGCTCCTCCCACGAAGTGGACCGCCACCACGTCCAGCGCGTCGTCATATCCCAGACGCCCCTTCAGCAGGATTGCCCCGTAGCTCAGAAAGCTCACCACGAACCCGATGACAACGGCTGACACCGGCCCGACGAACCCGGCCGCCGGCGTAATGGCCACCAGACCGGCCACCGCGCCGGATGCCGCCCCAAGAGCCGTCGAGCGCCGCCGATGGAGTGTCTCCACCAGCATCCAGCTCAGCGCCGCAGACGCTGCGGCCGTATTGGTCACCACGAACGCACTGGCGGCCAGACCGTCGGCCGCAAGAGCGCTGCCCGCGTTGAACCCGAACCATCCGAACCAGAGCAGCGCGGTCCCGATGATGGTCATCGTCAGGTTATGCGGAGCCATCTCCTCACTGCCGAGATGCTTCCTCCTGCCCAGCATCAGCGCGCACGCCAGGGCGGCAATCCCCGAAGAGATGTGAACCACCGTTCCACCGGCGAAGTCCAGCGCTCCCAGACCGCCCAGCCAGCCTCCGGATCCCCAGACCCAGTGGCAGATGGGACTGTAAACGAACGTGCTCCACAGCAACATGAAGAGCAGGAACGCGCCGAACCGCATCCGCTCCGCAAACGCTCCCGAGATCAGAGCCGGAGTGATGATGGCGAACATCCCCTGGAACGTCATAAACGCCAGATGGGGAATGTTGTCCGCATAGGGCCCGGGATCACCCGTCACGCCACGGAGGCCGATCCACTCCAGGCTCCCGATGAGCGCCCCGTCGCCACCGAAGGCCAGAGAATAGCCCCACAGCACCCAAGCGACGCCCACCAGAGCGACCATGGTGAAGCTGTGCATCAATGTCCCCAGCACGTTCTTTGCCCGGACCATCCCGGCGTAGAACAACCCCAGCCCGGGAGTCATCAGCATTACCAGAGCCGCGGAGATCAGCACCCAGGCGGTATCGCCCGTGTCAATGTCCTGCTCCGCCCGCGCTGCTCCCATCGCGAGCAGAAAAAGACCGCCCGCGGCAAGAATCCGTCCCGCTTTCACCATAACGCCGCCCTCTTGCGTGTATTTCCGGCTTTCCCGGCCGGATACTGCGGCCCGCCTGCGCCTGCTGCGGTCCCGGGGATCTCCACCCGCCGGAGTGTCTCCTCCATTGTGGGCAGCGCGTGTTTCCGTCTGATTTCGCGGATGTTAATCTTGGTGGTCAGACAGGGGAGTGAAACGGTAGCCCACCCCTCGCACGGTGCTGATGCAGCTCTCATACTTCGGCCCCAGTTTGGCGCGAATGCGGCGGATATGAACATCCACCGTGCGGGTACCCCCGAAGTAGTCGTAGCCCCACACCCGGGCCAGCAGAGATTCCCGGGTATGCACGCGGTTGCGATGGGTGACCAGATACTTGAACAGCTCGAACTCCTTGAAAGTGAGGTCCAGCAACCGCCCGTCCGCCCGGACCTCATAGTTGCCGAAGTCCACCTCCAGCCCCCCGAACGCGGTGACCCCTTCCTCTTTGACGCGGCTCTGGGTCCACAGCAGCAGACGGATGCGCACCGCCAGCTCGCCCTCCGCGCCGGGCACTACCACGAAATCATCCGCGCCCCAGGTCAGGTCAAACTCCTCAAGCGCCTCACGGTGGATCAGCAGGAACGTGGGCATCGGCGGGATGCCGAACTCCATCTCCAGACGCTGACGGACAGTGCGCGCGGCGGGACCCGAGCCGGGGAAGTCTACCACCAGCACCTCGGGGGTGATCTTCGAAAGAGCCTCCGCCAGAGACTCACTGTCGCTTGCGCACCAGTGCACCTGATGATTCGCCAGCGCAAGCTCCCGGCGCACCCCCGCAATGGAACGTTCGTCATCCGAGACCAGCAGTACCCGCATCAGCCAACACCGCCTCTCATAACGCCGCTTCCACCCCTGACTGATTTTATCCCCCTCATGTTTCGGGAGTATTACGTGCTTCAGCAGGCCGGAAGCGGGGGCCTTTACGGCCAGAACGCGTAGGTGGGGATGTCCAGCGCAAGCCCGATCAGCGTCCAGGCACCGCCCACGACACACTCTCCCAGGATAAGTCCCATAAAGAACGGCAGAGCTTTTTTGTAGGTCTGAAGCCCGCCGTAGCGGAGCAACACAGCCTTGATGAGCCAGGCGATGAACAGGCAGATCCAGAGCCGGTGCATGCTCCACGAGCTGGAGACGGCGTAACCCACCGGATGGAACGGAAACCAGGGGATGGCCATCCTGAGAGAGTTCAGGACGATGGTCAGAGAGAAACCGGTCCCGATGGCCAGCCCGGTGTTCAGGGACAGGCGCGGATCCGGAGGGATCTTCAGCCAGTTGTCCAGCCGGCCGTATGGCTCGCCTCCGAAGATCAGGGGGACGTCGGGCCAGGCCATATTCGTCGCTGCGCCGTACTTATAGGTAAGAGAAAGCACGGCGTAGAAGGCCGCAAGCGTCCCCACCAGAGTGGCCAGCACCATCGCCAGGCCCAGCCTGCCATAGTCCATCCTGACGCGCTCGCCGATCTTGAACGACTCCAGCTGGAACGGCATGGGGTGAGCCCGGTAAGCCCGGTTGAACCAGAAGAACTGGCTAAGAGCGGT